>NZ_VEKZ01000057.1:0-26870 GCF_007681465.1 Siminovitchia fortis | reverse complement strand
TATACCAAAGGCTGGAGCCCTTTTTGTATTTAGTTACTAGATTTTACTTTCGTAATTCAGGTTAATAGTAAGTCCAGTTCTTCGCTGTATTGAAGTGCAAGTCTTGATGTGAGGCTAACGCTTTTTGTAATTTCAAACAATTCTTTCCGCTTCTTTTCAATTTCCTCACGTAAATAATCTTTCACCTGAAATACGTCCCTTCCTAAAAACTTGCATCTATATATTTTAATTATTTATTTGCCATTTTTATTATAGCAAATATATATCCAACTTTTCTACCATTTTCACGTAAATATATCTTTCTTTTTTCGACTTATTCTGAATTTGTTATATGAATAATGACAAAAAATCTTTGGATGAGTCTTATTTTTGGTATATAATAGGTAAGTGAAAAAATTTATTACATTAAGGGATGACTGGCATGACAATCATTTTTTCGACTGTGGCCGCCCTGTGCATGGGGGTACTGGCCATTTTTGTACGCATGAAAGCGTCCCGGAAACCGGTATCTGCGAAGAAAATCCTTCTGCCGCCAGTTTTTATGAGTACAGGAGCGTTAATGTTCCTTCACCCTTATTTCCGAGTGACAGCGGTGGAAATTTTGGAGGCTGCGACTGTCGGCATGCTGTTTTCCATTCTGCTTATAAAAACGTCCAAGTTTGAACTGCGCGAAGAGGCCATTTACCTAAAGCGATCAAAAGCGTTTGGGTTCATACTTATCGGCCTTCTGCTCATTCGCTTGCTTTTCAAGTCCTTTCTCAGTCAATCGATTGATGTAGGGGAGTTGAGCGGAATGTTTTGGATATTGGCATTTGGCATGATCGTCCCTTGGCGTTTGGCCATGTATTTGCAATATAAAAAGTTAAGTTTAAAATTGAATAAAGATCGATCAGTTTCCATTTGATTCACTATGTAATCCCCCGAAGGGGATTTTTTACTATTTTTAGAGGGTGGGATGGCTATGAGAATTAGAGAAATTATACCTGAAGATGCCGGGAGCTTCCTTGAATTGGCACGGCGGGTAGATGCGGAATCCGATTATATGCTAATGGAAGCAGGAGAAAGGAACATCTCCTTGGAGCAGCAGCGCAGGAAGCTGGAACAAATGGAGCAAGACGGTCATTCGACAATTCTCGTTGCAGAAAATATGGAAAAAGAACTAGTGGGCTATCTGGCAGCATTCAGCGGTAATGCCAGAAGGACCAGACATTCAGCCTATCTTGTCATAGGCATTGTGAAAGAGTATCAGGGGCAAGGGATTGGAACGAGGCTTTTTCAGGAGCTGGAAAAGTGGGCAGTAAAACAAGGGATCATCCGTTTGGAGTTGACGGTTGTCTGTCAGAATCAGGCAGCAATCGCTCTATATGAAAAAATGGGCTTTCGGGTTGAGGGGACGAAAAGAGCTTCGCTCATGATCAATGGGACGCCTCAAGATGAATTGTTGATGTCTAAACTGATAGAGTCTGAGTCCTGACATATAGCCAAAAAATGCGAGCAGGATGCCTCCGAAATAACTGAGAAACATGTAGGCCAATGCCGGCTTCCATTTCTTTTCCCGGAATTGATGAATAATTTCAACTTTAAATGTAGAAAAAGTTGTGTATGAACCTAAAAACCCTACACCCAATAATAGGCTCCATTTTGATGGGGGCATGACCCCCATTAAAAATCCCAGCAAAAAAGATCCGGTCATGTTGACAAAAAAGGTGGATATTGAAGGAAGTTTTTTTGCAATAAAATACCTGGCAATTGCTCCAAAAAAGCCGCCGACGGCGATCAGCAGGATATTCATTTATTCACCACCACTTTCTCTGAACCCTTCTGCCCGATATAAAAACCGCTCCATGCGAGCAGCAAGCCGAAAACTGCACTCAACAGTACATACAGACCTGCGATATAAATGGAAGAGGACTCATATAATTGAACAGTTTCTACACTGAAGGCCGAAAACGTCGTCAACGATCCGATCATGCCGGTTCCAAGCCCGAGCATGATCGTTTTAGGGATCATTTCCTTTTTTTCATTCAATCCCGTCAACAGCCCCAATATAAAACAGCCGCACATGTTTGCTGTAAAGGTGCCGTATGGGAAGGAACCGGACCAAAGATTAATTGAATAAAGGCTGATTAAATAGCGGATAATTGCGCCCGCCATCCCGCCAATGCCCACTGCTACATAATTCATCAAGGTTCACCTTTCAATGGCGAAGGCTTCCATGGATTGGAAGCCTTAAAATAAGTGTTCGTAAGGAGAAATATCGATATTCAATTCATCCATTTTTTTGCGAAGGAATTTATGGTCACGCTTCGGTGTGGCCAGTATATATCCTTTTATTATCGTATCAAGATCGAGGCGTTTTACTTTCTTCACCAGCGCCACTTCCCCGATTTTACCGGCAATTTTATGCCTTGCCACATCCCTGAACAGCTCAGGCACCGGGCTCACCAGTTCATCGAGCAGTTTTTTCTGTTCATCAGTCCAAAGATCCTTTGTTTTCTGGACATAATACTCTTCCCAATCCATATCTGATTTTCCATCTTCTTTTGGAAGGCGTTTCAAAAACTTTCGGAACATGAAAAAGCCGCCGATCCCGAACAAGGTAATTAACACGACCACCCAACAAAGAATAAAAATTAAAAACCAACCATCGAGCATTTCTTTCCCCCCTGATAATACGGGCTTTCGCCATATCACCATTATAGCCAATTGAAAAAGCGGGTGACAAGCTGTTGCCCTTTAAACCAGCATTTTAAACAAATTATTTTTCGGGGTGTCCTTTCTGCAGGTATTCCTGTATATGGAATGTGAAAGGAGGTGAAGCACTTGGCAAGCGCTTTTTTGAAGTCAACACGGCTAAAGCTGGTATTCGAAGTCTTCACTGAGGGGATGGACAAGCCTGTTTATAAAAACAAAATTTTCAGCAACATCCATCGTGACGCGAATGCCGACCAATTATACCAGGCTGCTCAGGCAATCGGTGCACTCTCGGAACACCCGATCTGGGCAATTGAACGAAACGACAGTTTTGACATCGACGCATAATGACGGGCAGCGGAGAAAGGAGGTGAAAATTTGAAAACATTGGAATTACATTTTGTTACGAGCGGCGGCAAGACCGCCAGGATCTCGGTGGAGCAACCGCAGGAGCCGGTAAATCCCGAAGAGGTGAAAGATGCCATGCAGTCAATTATCGACGCAGGGGTATTCATTGACAGCGAAGGAAACACGTATGAAGAAATAAAGGCGGCACGGCTTGTTGAACGTACGGTCACCGAATATTCGTTGAATTAGGTTGATCAGGCTTGGCTCAGTCCAAGCCTTTAATATTTTTAAATGAAAGGAGGCAATATTGTGGAGCAAATTTTGCCCTTCCTAAGTGAAGTTGGATTTCCGGCACTTGTCACTTTTTATTTATTGTACCGGATTGAAACGAAACTGGAAGACGTAGTTCAATCGATCCAGAGCCTTCCGGAAAGGATGGAAAGATGAACAGTTTTCTCAAGAGGGCAGATGTAAAGCCGGTCGGATATCTTCTGATCGGCTTTTTTCCTGTTTTCAAGAGATTAACGGATCCATTTTGCTATAATAGTAGATATTTAGAGGAAAAAGGGTGATGATGGTGAAAATCATTCATACTGCCGACTGGCATTTGGGGAAGCTGGTACACGGCGTCTATATGACAGAACAGCAAGAGACGGTTCTGGAGCAATTCATTGAACTCGTCGCTGAGGAACGACCGGATGCTGTCATCATTGCAGGTGACCTGTATGACCGTTCTGTGCCTCCGGTTGAAGCTGTCCAACTCCTTGAAAAAGTGCTGTTTAGAATCAATGTGGAACTGAAAACCCCGGTTCTTGCTATTTCCGGCAATCATGACAGCGCAGAACGCCTGGCGTTCGGATCTTCCTGGTACCGCCACAGCGGCTTTTACCTGAATGGAAAGCTGTCCGATTGTTTTGACCCCATTCGGATCAATGATGTTCATTTTTATCTTGTCCCTTATGCAGAACCTGGTGTCGTCCGGGAAGTGTTTCAGGATTCCAGCATTCATTCACACCATGATGCGATAGGCAGGGTGACGTGGGAAATAGAAAAAACGATGGATCGTGAAGCTGTTAACATTCTTGTAGGACATGCTTTTGTGACAGGAGGAAAAACGACCGATTCGGAGCGGATATTATCCGTCGGAGGCTCCGGTTGTGTTGATATAGATTGCTTCAGCCCTTTTACATATACTGCTCTTGGCCACCTGCACAGCCCGGATGCAATCAGGCATGAGACGATCCGCTATTCCGGCTCGCTTTTAAAATATTCTTTTTCTGAAGCCAGACAGAGAAAAAGCATTTCAATCATTGAAATTGATGAAAGCGGCCATTTGACAATAAATGAGAAATCCCTCATACCTCAAAAGGATATGAGAGAGATTTCAGGATACATAGATGAGTTGCTGGACCCGGCATTTTACGAAAGTCAAAAACTGGATGACTTTTTGAAAGTGACCCTTTTAGATGAAGGGGCATTGCTCGATCCGATCAATAAGCTGCGGGCGGTTTACCCGAACATTCTGCACTTGGAAAGAAAGATAGAATCAGTTGATTTGAAGAAAAGGCAGGCGCTCCGTTCTGTCCAAAGCGAAAGAAAAACGGAGCTGGATCTTTTTTCAGAGTTTTATCATGAAATGACAACGAGTGAATTTACCGAGCAAAAACAGGAGTTGATGAAAGAGGTAATCGACAGCGTCCGTAAGGAGGTGCTCCTTGTATGAGGCCGCTTAAATTGAAAATGCAGGCTTTCGGCCCATATGCAGGGTTAGAGATCATCGACTTTACCCAATTGGAGAACAGGACGATGTTCGTCATATCCGGGAAAACCGGTGCCGGCAAAACGTCTATTTTCGACGGGATCAGTTTTGCCATATATGGCAAGGCAAGCGGGGAAGACAGGAATGGGGCAGATTTGCGCTCCCATTTTGCCAAGGACGAGCTTCCTACGGAAGTGTCACTGGAATTTCAATTGAGAGATAAGATTTATTATATTTGCCGCTCCCCACAGCAGGAAAGAAAAAAGGCGCGAGGAGACGGTTATACAACAGTTAATGCAAAAGCGGAGCTGTACCTCGTTGAAGAGTCGGGCTCAAAAAAACTGCTGGCGGCAAATGTAAGGGATACGGATGAAAAAATCAAAGAAATCATTCAGCTCGACGCGAACCAGTTCCGGCAGATTTTAATGATTCCCCAAGGCGATTTCAGGAAGCTGCTGACATCGGACAGCAAAGAGAAAGAAATTATCTTACAGCGTCTTTTCCATACTGGGCAATTTAAGAAAATAGAAGAGAAGCTCAAAGAGAAGGCAAGTTTACTTAAAAATGAGGTGGAAAGCGGCATCGGCCAAAGGAGCCAAAAGCTGAGGGAGATTTTTTCGAATGGAAATGATGAATTGGAAGAGGCCCTTGCCGAACCCACTCCAAGTGATACGGTCATCCTCCCTCTGCTGGAAACAATCACAGGGGAAATGAAACAAACATCAGCCGAACTTGAAAAGAAGATAGAAGTTAGGCAAAAACATCGCGATGAGGCAAAAAGAAAGGTAGATGAAGCGGAAAATATATTGAATGAAATGAACAGCCGTGATGCTTTGAAGAAGCAGAAAGCTTTGCTCGATGAAAGAAAAACACTCATCGATGAAAAGAAAATAGCGGTGGATCTTGCCCGGCGCGCGGGCAATTTGGCGCATCAAGAGAATATATGCCAACGGTTGAAAAAAGAGATCGACGACAGGACAGCAAAAAAAGGTAAGATGGAAGAAGAATTGGCTTTTACAATAAAAGCCAAAAACGCTGCAGATGAAAAATTAAAACGGGAAGAGAAAAACAGGGACAAAAGGGAGAAGCTTCATGCGGAATTGACCCGGTTGGAAAGCCTGCGAGAGGATGTTCTTTCATTTTCCAAGCGAAAAGCGGATCTCAAGCGTTTGGAACAAAAGGCAAAACAGTGTCGCAAAACGCTTGATGAAACCAAGAGGAAAGCAGCTGAATGGGGACAGGCGGTTGAGAAACAGCAGGACGAACTAAACAAGCTAAGACAGCTCCAGGATAAAAATATTGTATTAAAAGAGGAAAAGCTTCGCATTGAACAAATTATTGGCCATCTTCATCAACTGGCTGTTTCAATGGAAAAGGAACAAGCCGCAAATACATTGCTCGTTCAGCGTGAAAAAGAGCTTCAGCTGGCAAAGTCAAAAGCTGAAGACGCATTGGAAACATTGAAACACATTGAAGAGAAATGGTATTCGGGACATGCGGCAATCCTCGCCGGCAAGCTTGAAAGCGGTTGTCCATGCCCTGTCTGCGGATCTTCAGAACACCCGGCGCCTGCTTACACATCAGGCGATTATGTCAGTGAAGAAGATTTTGAAGCGGCAAAAAAAGATGCACACGCAATAGAAGAGCAGCTGGCTGAAATTCGGCAAGAGTGGATGAAGGCAAAAGCGGATGCGGATTTATGTGCGAAAACTGTTTTAGAAAGAGTGGATGAGGCAAAAATTTTCTTGCCTGATTTAAAGCTTGAGGAAACTCCGCTCCATTTGCAAAAGCTGGTGGGTAAGGAACAAGAATTATCCAATCAGCTGGAGAGCAATACAATGAAGACAGATAAAATTCCCGAAAAGGAAGCCAGAATTACGCAGCTTGCCGGAGATTTGAAGGATTTGAACAGCACTTTGGATAAAATGGCGGAAAAAGAACGGGAAGCCGCCAATCAATTTATGGAAACAAAAGCGGCCCTTCAGAGCCTCGCTTTTAATCTTCCGGAAGGGCTGGAAACGAAGGAGCAATACGAAAACAGGCTGTCGGTGTTGCAAAAAGAGATAAAACAATTGGATGATGCATTAAAACAAGCTCAAGAAGACTGTTCCAAACTGAATGAACAGCTGGCAGCACAAAAAATGGCGCTTACAAATATAGAGGAAGATATTGCAAAGCAGCAAAGCTCATTGAACAATGAGCGGGAAAAGTTTTTAAACCAGCTCCATCAAGAGGGATTTACTAATTACGCCGAATATGCCGAATCCAAAAAAGATTCAGCCTGGATTCAAAATGCCGAAGAGAAAATCAAGGCTTATGGCGAAGAATATCGCTCTGTTACAGATCGGCTTAAGGACTTTGACGAGCGCTTAAAAGGAATCGATCGGCCGGATATCGAAAAATTGAATGTGGAATTCAGAGAACAGGAAAAAATGCTGCTATCCATGAACAACCAGCTTTCAACAATGTTGATGAACATACAGAAAAACGAGAGTATCCGGTTGGATGTCCAGCGGTTGAATGAACAGATCAAAGAATTGGAGAAACAATATGAAATCGTCGGGCATTTATCCGATATAACGAGAGGGCAGAATACATACAGGCTCACTTTTGAGCGGTTCGTGTTGGCCTCGTTTTTGGATGATATTCTGGCAGCTGCCAATGGAAGGCTGTTGAAAATGACGAGCGGGCGATACCAGCTTTTGAGAAAGAAAGAACGTTCAAAAGGGAATGTTCAAAGCGGGTTGGAACTGCTTGTATTTGACCAATATACCGGGCAGGAGCGCCATGTTAAAACATTATCAGGCGGTGAAAGTTTTAAAGCAGCGCTTACCCTTGCACTTGGGCTGGCTGATGTTGTGCAGGAGCATGCAGGAGGAGTCTCGCTGGAGACGATGTTCATCGATGAAGGGTTCGGCACATTGGACCCGGAATCCCTGGACCAGGCCATTGAGGCATTAATGGAAATCCAGAGCAGCGGAAGGCTTGTCGGTATCATTTCTCACGTTCCGGAATTGAAAGAGCGGATTGATGCCCGTTTGGAAGTGCTGGCTGGCCAAAGCGGAAGCAGTACTGAATTTGTGTTTCTATCATGATTAGGAGGTGCAGTCCTCTTGGAGAAGACTTTTTATATCGCGACACAGGCGTTTGGCTGGTTCATATCCATCAGCTTGGCAGTCTTTGCCGTATTTGCATTTAAGCTGAAGTATCCTTTCATTGGAATCCTTTTGATCCTTATATTTCTTGCTTCATGTGTGGTCAATTTTTTATTCAGGAAAAAGTGGAAGGAAACGTTATGATTGGAAAATAGATTCCCGTTCTGGCGGGCGAAGGCCGTGAAAAATATATTGACACATCAGGCTACGGAGAAGAATATGCCGGCGAAAGAAGATACATTGAAGAATAGTCATAACAAGAGCCATCCACCAAGCTTAATTCCAGTGGATGGCTTTTTCATTAAAATTTGAAGAATTCCCATCCTGCAATGTGTTATAATGAAATACCAATTTTTAATAAAGGAAGATTTAAGATGAACTTGGATTATCGGTTATTTGAATTGATCAATCAATTTGCAGGTGAAAGCCATACGCTTGACCAGACAGTCATGCTATTTTCAAAGTTTGGGCCCATTTTATTTGGACTTGTTTTTGTATGGTTGTGGTTTTCAAAGTCCGGGAATACTGTTGACAACAGAAAAGTTGTCTTGTATGCATTAACAATAACTGTCATAGCCCTTGGAATCAACAAGGCGATTGAACTGATGTATTTCCGCCCACGGCCGTTTGTTACATATGCGGTCAATCTACTAAGTGACAAAGCGAATTCAGACCCTTCATTTCCGAGCAATCATTCTGCCGGGGCTTTTGCAATTGCCTGCGCACTGTTTTGGTACCGAAGGCGGATTGGAAGCGTCTTGTTGATCATGGCTTTTTTTATGGCGCTGTCAAGAATCTATATCGGTGTCCATTATCCTTCGGATGTTACCGCCGGCGCGCTCATCGCATTGATTGTAACAGTTGTAATCATGTCACAAAGACGTTTTCTGGACCCCATTTATCAAAATATTATTCTGGCATTCGGAAAATCTAACGATACAACAATCAAAAGAAATTTATGATGTTATTAAAAAAACTTAACGAAAAGAGACGTGCATGCTGCATGTCTCTTTTTTTGTTGACGTACTGCAAAATGAATTCGTTGTTTCGGCGGGATGGACACGCTATTTTAGCTAATATTCATATTTTTCGGTTGTTCAATAGCTAAACATTGGATATAATCGAATCAGATTAGCTATTTTGAGGTGACTGCCATGAAAGTGCCTTCGACTGAGGTGCAGAACAACTTTGGCAAATACTTAAAGTTTGCGGAAGCCGGTGAGGAAATCATCGTGACGAAGAACGGACGGGACGCTGCAAAAATTATCCGGATTGAAACGGAATCCTCCCTGGTAGGAGAAGACGCGCCGGAATACCGTACGGGCAGGGAATGGGTGACCTATGAAGAATACCTGGATCTGGTCGAAGAGTCGGAACAGCGGTATGAGCTGATCGATGGATCGCTGTACAACCTGGCATCGCCAACTTACGCCCACCAGCATGCGATTCATGAATTGCACGGTATTTTCTACACTTGGTTCAAAGGCAAGAACTGCACGCCCCTTACTTCTCCCTTCGACATCAAACTTGTGAAATCGGAAGACAACATTTGCGTCGTTCAACCCGACATCGTGGTGATCTGCGATAAGGAAAAGATCGACGAAAATGGCAAATACCAGGGCGTCCCGACATTGGCCGTTGAAGTGTTATCCCCGTCCACAAAGCGAAAGGACTTGATCACCAAGCTGGAACTGTACCTGGTATGCGGCGTGAAGGAGTACTGGATTGTCGATCCCCGAAACCGGACCGTGACGGTGTACACGCTGGACGGGCAGGACATTGTGGAAAACAGGATCTTCGCCAGCGGTGCCGACGAGTTTGCCCAGTCGTTTACCTTCGGCGGGCTCAGCGCACGGCTGCAGGATGTATTTGGATGAGAAAAGACTCCGGCAAACCGGTTGCATGTTCTATTTGTGTGTGTTTAAAAGGGGTTGTCCGAAAAGCGTAAATCCCCTGATACTCAATAATTAAAAACCTTGATATATCAAGGTTTTTTAGAACAAGAAAAGGGGTGTCCAAAAGTCAAAAAAATGACTTTCCGGACAGCCCCTTTTCCGTTTTATCGTCCACTCCACCACTATATAAAAGAACATTTACCGTTCGGTAATTTGTGATATTGGCAGCACTTCAGTTTTTAAGCATACGCAGCCCGTTCAAAATGACAAGCAATGTACTTCCCTCATGTCCTATGACACCGAGCGGCAGATTGACAATCTGCAGGAAGTTTGAAGCGATCAGCACCAATATCACAGAAACCGAAAATGCGATGTTCTGCTTAATGATGCGGCTCATCTTTTTTGAGCGCGCAATCGCCTCTGGAATCCGTTTCAAATCATTTTTCATCAATACAACATCAGCTGTCTCAAGTGCTATGTCCGTTCCGCCGCCCATAGCTATGCCGATATCTGCCGTTGCAAGAGCCGGAGCGTCATTGATGCCATCGCCGGTCATTGCGACAGGACCATAGGTATCTTTTAATTTTTTGATTTCAACCAGCTTTTCTTCAGGCAGTGTATTAGCCAGGAAATGATCCAGTCCGGCCTCTTTGGCGATAGTACTCGCGGCGCCTTCGCCATCCCCTGTAATCATGATGGTATGAAGGCCAAGCTCCTTTATTTTTTGGACAGCTTCTTTTGCTTCATCCCTAATGACATCTTTGAAAGTGATGATTCCGGCAATCTGATCATCGTATCCTGCAAAAATAATTGATTTTCCTTCTTTTTCAAACTCAGCAGCCTTTTCTTCAAAAAAAGAATCACGGTTTTCCGAAACGAATGAAGCTTTGCCAATTTTCCATTTCACTCCACCAACCCAAGCAGATACTCCTTTTCCGGGAAAATCATCAAGGTTATCAACGGGAAGCATTGTTATTTTTTTATTTTCGGCATAATGGACGATGGCGGACGCAAGCGGATGGGTAGACAGCCGTTCGATGGAGGCTGCTGCCTGTAAAAAGCTTGTCTTGTCCATACCTTCACGAACCATGACATCAGTGACTTCATGCTGTCCCTTTGTCAGCGTTCCGGTTTTATCAAAAGCAATGGCTTTTAATGCTGCAAGCGACTCCAGGTGACTTCCGCCCTTGACCAATATGCCTTTTTTCGCCGAGGAGGCAATGGAGGACAGGGTGGCCGGCATAATGGATGCGACCAATGCACAAGGGGAAGCTACGACGAGCAGGACCATGGCGCGATATAGGGTCTCTTTCCAATCCCAGCCAAATAGATAATGAGGAAGAAACAGCATAAGGACAAAAACAATCAAAACGATTCTTACGTAAGTTCCCTCAAATTTTTCAATAAATTGCTGGGTGGGTGACTTTTCGCTTTTCGCCGCTTCAACCAGTTCGATGATCCTTTGGAAGAGCGTATCTTTTTGTTCCTTTGCCACTGTAACGGTCAGAGCTCCGTTCACGTTTACCGTTCCCGCAAAAACCGTATCTCCCCTTTGTTTTCCGACGGGAACCGACTCGCCTGAAATGGCCGCTTCATCAATGGATGAATGCCCTTCTTCGATAACTCCGTCAACAGGAATTCTCTCACCCGGCTTCACAGATATTAAATCGTTAATCTTCAAATCTGCCACAGGTACAATTTTCTCACCGTCATCTGTCACTAATACGGCCACATCCGGCTGCATTTTAACAAGTGAGGACAATTCCTTTTGGCTCTTGTTCATGGAATATGTCTCCAATGCACCGCTCAATGCGAATATGAAAATTAAAATGGCGCCTTCAGCCCAAAATCCGATGATGGCAGATCCGATTGCTGCCATAATCATTAAAATTTCCACATTCAGTTTTTTGTTTTGAACAAGATCCGTCAACCCTTCTTTGGCTTTATAAAATCCGCCTATCAAAAAAGCCGGGATAAAAAAGAAGGCCGATAAAGATGGCAGTAAAAAACCGGCTCCGATGAGGATGCCGCTAATTACAGCCGCAGTCAATTCGCCATGCTTTTCAAAAAAAGCTGTGATGTTTTCTGCTTTTGTATGATCCAGCTTTCATTCAGCTCCTTTCCAAAAAAGCTCCTGCTTATTTATATTGATTATAACTTATCTAAAGAGAAACAACACGAAAAGACCATGAGCGCCTTTCACCGAAAATTATTTGGTTGGTTTAATAAAATTCAGTAATCATTAATTGATAATAATTATCATTAGCAAATAAAGGTTAATTGCACCGATCCAATCATCACGAGGTTAATACTAATAATCATTATCAATTAGAATAAAATATTCTCATTTAAAAGTTGACTTAGTGTAACTTTTTTAATATGATATCTATATAATAATAATTACAAAGTATGCAATGCGAATGACCAATAATCAGGGAGGTGCAAATATATGAATCTTGATGCTCAAACGATTGAAAGTCAACATGATTTTCGAAAGGTAAATCCCTTAGAAAAACTAAAAGTCAATGGAGAGCTTATTGCCGCAATAGTCAGCGGAGTATTTATATTATTTGGATGGCTGCTCGAAAAAAACAGCATGGAGAGTGCATCGGTCGTTCTTTTCCTGCTTGCCTTTGTTATTGGCGGCTTCGCTAAAGCCAAAGAGGGATTGGAAGAGACCATAAAACATAAAAAGCTGAACGTGGAGCTTTTGATGATCCTTGCAGCTGTCGGTTCAGCCATTATCGGCTATTGGACAGAGGGAGCCATCTTGATTTTTATTTTTGCACTGAGCGGGGCTTTGGAAACATACACGATGAATAAAAGCCGTAAGGAGATTTCTTCTTTGATGGATATTCAGCCGGAAGAAGCGTGGCTTTGGATGGATGGAGAAATAAAACGGGTCCATGTTTCAGAACTGGATGTAGGGGATTTGATTTTGATCAAACCGGGTGAAAGAGTTCCCTCCGACGGCAAAGTTGTCAGGGGAAACACCACACTGGATGAAGCAGCTATTACAGGTGAATCTTTGCCGGTATCAAAGGGGATTCAAGATGAAATATATGCCGGAACGTTAAATATAAATGGTTCCATTACCGTCCGGGTTACAAAACATAATGATGAAACTTTATTTCAAAAAATCATCCAGCTTGTCCAGTCGGCCCAAAGTGAGAAATCCCCTTCGCAGCTCTTTATAGAACGCTTTGAAGGAAAGTATGTCAAGGCAGTTTTAATTGTCGTTTTTCTCATGATGTTCATGCCGCACTATACTTTTGGTTGGAGCTGGAACGAAACGTTTTACAGGGCGATGATCCTGCTGGTAGTCGCATCTCCCTGTGCGTTGGTTGCGTCTATCATGCCTGCGACGCTGTCCGCCATATCAAACGGTGCAAAAAAAGGGATACTTTTTAAGGGTGGAAACCATTTGGAGCAATTGGGCCATATCAAAGCCATCGCATTTGATAAAACCGGAACACTGACAAAAGGACAGCCTGAAGTTGCAAATTTTATTATCCGTGAAGGGCAAGACAGTGATGAAGTGCTGCTTAAGGTAGCTTCAATTGAAAAGCACTCCAACCATCCCCTGGCAAATGCGATCGTAAATTATACTCAAAATAAAATAACTGCACCATTGATAGATCTGGAAACGGTAGAAGATGTTGCAGGTCGGGGGATAAAGGCAGTCATTAACGATGAAAGTTGGAAAATTGGAAAAGAAGATTTTGTTGAAATAAGCGAGTATGACCAATTTTTGACAGAAAGTGCAAAAGAGTTAGCAAATGAAGGGAAAACCATTGTCTATGTCCAAAAAGATGATAAATTGGCTGCGGTTATTGCATTAAAAGATATGGCCAGACAAGAATCGCTGAAGGCCGTCGATCAGTTGAAAAAACAAGGTCTTTTCACGGTGATGCTTACTGGGGATAATGAAAAAACCGCGAAGGTGATCGCCTCTGAGAGCCATGTACAGGATTTTATAGCGAATTGTCTGCCGGAAAATAAAGTTGCGCAGCTTAAAAAATTGCAGGAAAAATACGGGAGTGTCGCGATGGTGGGAGACGGAATCAACGATGCACCGGCACTGGCCGCGTCAAATGTAGGTATTTCAGTAGGAGACGGTACAGATGTTGCCCTTGAAACGGCTGATATGATCCTGATGAAAAATGACTTGCTGCGTATACCGGAAGCGATAAAATTATCGAAAAGAATGGACCGGATTATAAAGCAAAACATTTTCTTTTCGATCATTGTGATCGCTTTGTTAATCTTATCAAACTTTTCCCAAGTCATTGATTTGCCTTTGGGGGTTATCGGACATGAAGGAAGCACGATCCTTGTTATTTTAAACAGCTTGAGACTTTTGAAATAAGCCGCTCCAGCTAAAGGAAGGCCCGCCTGGAAAGCATTCATATGGAACAAGTCACAAGTATGAAACCTTCCCGGGAAGTATTCGTATACATGATTAATCATAATTAAGGATGAGTTATATGAACGAATATGAGAAAGCTGTAGCGGAAGAAGTTCAAAAATGGATGAGAAAAGTCAACAAGCGTTCAAGTCTTTTGAACAGGATCTCAAAAAAGGCACAAACAAAAGTGAATGGGCTGATTCCGGAAAAGTTCCATGAAATCATGACCGAAAGTATTAAAAATATGGTAAAAGCAACACTTGTCGGATCTGACTTTCTTACTAAGAAAAATCAGGCATCAGAAATGAGTTTATTTGAGCGGGATGAACTGGTTAAAAGAAAATTGGATGCTTACCGGAAAACCGCAGTCATAGAAGGGGCCGGGACTGGAGCGGGCGGGATATTGCTCGGATTGGCGGATTTCCCATTGCTCTTATCAATCGAAATGAAATTTTTATTTGAGGCGGCTGCCATTTATGGATTTGATACAAAGGATTACAGAGAGAGACTGTTTATTCTTCATGTTTTCCTGCTTGCTTTTTCAAGTGATGATACCCGTAAAAAAACGTTCCACATCATAGAAAATTGGGAAGAGGAAAAGGACCGGCTTGCTTATATGGACTGGCGCGAATTTCAACAAGAGTACAGAGACTACATTGACTTAGTGAAAATGTTACAGCTGATCCCGGGTTTTGGTGCCATTGTTGGTGCATATGCCAATTATAACTTGCTCGATCATTTAGGCGAAACTGCCATGAATGCTTATCGGCTTCGGATTTTAAAAGAAAATTTCATATGAATCAATTACAATCGAAGGCGTTCCAGGGGAGCGTCTTTTTTTCTTTTAAAAAATGAATTGAGAGAAATTCTCAATTAATTCATTGACTCTTTTAAAACAGGTGATATAATTAACATGAGCTTAAGTGATAATGATTATCATTCGCCTCAATACTACATAGAAAATGTTGGTGGGTGATCTGTGAAACTTAAATATTTATTGCCAATCCTATTGGTATTATGCATTCTATCTTTATTTCTGGGGGTAAGCAACATATCTCCTCTCGACCTGCTGGATCTTCAATCAGAGGAGACGCAGGTATTCCTTATCAGCCGCCTGCCGAGATTGCTTTCGATTATATTAGCGGGCGCGGGCATGAGCATTGCAGGCCTCATCATGCAGCAGTTGAGCCGCAATAAATTTGTTTCACCGACCACAGCAGGTACGCTCGATGCAACAAGACTGGGAATCCTCGTTTCCATGCTATTGTTTGCCAATGCGACGATGCTGGAAAAAATGGCAGTTTCATTCGCCTTTGCCCTTGCGGGATCCCTGTTGTTCATGCAGATTCTTGACCGAATCAAATTCAAGGATGCAATCTTTATTCCGCTGGTCGGGCTCATGTTTGGCAATATTTTATCATCGGTCACAACGTTTTTCGCATATCGGGCTAATGCCATACAAAATATCTCTGCCTGGCTGCAAGGGGATTTCTCCATGATCATGAAAGGACGCTACGAGCTGCTGTATATCAGTATACCTGTCCTTTTACTGGCATACTTATATGCCAATCGGTTTACTCTGGCCGGAATGGGAGAGGATTTTTCGAAAAATCTGGGGCTGTCCTATAAGCGAATTGTCAATATCGGACTGATTTTAGTGGCCTTGATTACAACAACAGTTGTTTTGACAGTTGGAATGATCCCGTTTCTTGGTTTGATCATTCCGAATATCGTATCAATTTTCAAAGGCGACCATCTGCAAAAAACATTGCCGCATACAGCTTTGCTTGGAGCGATTTTTCTCCTCATTTGTGACATTTTGGGACGCGTTCTCATTTATCCTTACGAGATATCCATCAGTTTGATGGTGGGGATTATCGGCAGCGGCATATTCTTATATTTGCTTTTCAGGAGGAAGGCCTATGCGTAATTCTGTTAAGATGGCCCTACTCTTCCTTGTCGCCTCGGGTCTTTGCCTGCTTTATTTATTCCATGATTTAAACGGAAGCTTTGATTATGCACTGCCCCGGCGGGCGATTAAAGTGCTTGCGATGGTTATTACAGGCGCCGCCATTGCCTATGCGACGGTTATTTTTCAAACAATTACACATAATCGTATATTGACCCCAAGCATTATGGGACTGGATTCTTTATATTTGCTCATTCAAACCTTTTTTATATTCTTTTTAGGTTCTGAGCATATAACCGTTGTGAATAAACAGGTGAATTTTCTCTTATCAGTTGTTGCGATGATCATTTTTGCATTGCTGCTATATCGATTTTTATTTAAAAAAGGGCAGCAATCCATCTATTTCCTTCTTTTAATAGGAATTATCGTCGGTACTTTTTTTCAAAGCATCAGCACTTTTTTACAGGTATTGATCGATCCGAATGAATTTTTAATTGTTCAGGACCGGATGTTTGCCAGTTTCAACAATGTAAACGGTGATCTTGTATGGCTGGCGCTTCTTTCCATCTTATGCGTATTTGCTGTTGGCTGGCGGTCTGTCAGCAGCTTGGATGTTATGTCACTCGGCCGTGACACCGCCATAAATTTGGGAATTTCCTATGATAAAACAGCAAGGCAGATGCTTGTGCTGACTGCAATTCTCATTTCAGTTTCAACGGCGCTCGTCGGCCCGATTACTTTTTTTGGATTGATTGTTGCCAATCTGGCTTATCAATTTTTCCATACCTATAAGCACCGCATTCTCATTAGCGGAGCCATCCTTTTGAGTATTATCGCCCTTGTAGGAGGACAATGGGCCGTGGAGCGGATCTTCACTTTTTCCACGACGCTGAGCGTGATCATTAATTTCGTCGGTGGCGCTTATTTTCTTTACTTATTGCTGAAGGAGAGTCGATCATCATGATTGAAGTCTTGAGGTTATCCAAATTTTACGGAAAAAATAAAGTGGTCGAAGATGTATCTGTTAACATTCACAGCGGTCAAATTACGTCTTTTATCGGTCCGAATGGCGCGGGAAAATCAACCTTGCTTTCAATGGTCAGCAGACTGCTTGATGCAGATACAGGCGATGTCCTGCTGGACCAGACCAATATGAAAAAAATGAGATCCAATGATCTTTCAAAAAGGGTTTCGATTTTAAAGCAGTCCAACTTTGTGAATGTTAAACTGACGATCAGGGAGCTTGTTTCTTTCGGGAGGTATCCATATTCAAAAGGCCGGCTGACTAAAGATGATCAACTGATGGTTGATCAGGCGATTGAATATATGGAACTCACGGATATCCAAGACTCCTATCTTGATGAACTGTCGGGCGGCCAGCGCCAGCGGGCTTTCATTGCCATGGTCATTGCCCAGGATACAGATTATATTCTGCTTGATGAGCCGCTTAACAACCTGGATATGAAGCATTCAGTCCAAATCATGAAAATTTTGCGCAGGCTTGTAGATGACCTGGGCAAAACCGTCGTCATTGTACTGCATGATATCAACTTTGCCTCTGTTTATTCGGATAGGATCGTTGCGATGAAAAACGGGAGAGTGGTTAAAGACGGCCCGACGGAAGATATTATTCAATCTGAAGCGCTGAAAGAAATATATGACATGGATATACCGATTAAAAATTTAAACAATTGCAGGATTTGTGTGTATTTTAATTCGTAGATCAGTAGATCGAAGGAGATTCATTAAAAATGAAAAAGTGGACATCATTGATCATGCTATTGATAGCTGTAGTTGTTTTTGCGGCTTGCGGATCGAAAGAAGAAGGCCAGTCCAGCAGCGGAAATGACTCAGATAAGGAAAAACAAGCTGAAGAAATGACAATCAAACATGAATACGGGGAAGCAGCCATCAAGAAAAACCCGAAAAAAGTCGTTGTCTTTGATTTTGGTGTACTTGATACTCTTGATGAATTGGGCGTTGAAGTAACGGGTGTACCGCAGATGGGAATCCCTGCTTATCTTGAAAAATATGCCGGCGATGACTATACGAATGTAGGAAGCTTGAAGGAACCTGATTTTGAAGCCATCCATAAGTTGAATCCGGATGTCATCTTTATTTCCTCCCGCCAGGCTGAATTATATGATCAATTTGCCGAAATTGCCCCTACCGTATATATGGGGATTGACTTTAACAATTATACAGAGTCTTTTAAAGACAATATGAATACGCTCGGCAAAATTTTTGATAAGGAAGAACAAGTCAAAACAGAGCTTGAGGATATCGACAGCCAAATTGCTGCTGTGAAAGAAAAAACAGAATCTCTTGATAAAAAAGCGTTGGTCGTATTGGCAAATGAAGGAAAAGTAAGTGCCTATGGCCCCAAATCAAGATTCGGCATAATCCATGATGTGTTCGGTTTTAAAGCAGCCGATGAAAACATCGAGGTTTCAACACATGGCCAAGGTATTTCTTTTGAATATATTTTAGAAACAAACCCGGATATTTTGTTTGTGATTGACAGGAATGCAGCGATTGAAGAAAATGCTGCCCCTGCAAAAGATTCAATTGAAAATGACTTGGTGAAGAAGACAACCGCTTATAAAGATGGAAAAATCATTTACCTTGATGCAGATTACTGGTACCTTTCCGGCGGAGGTCTGCAGTCTATGAAGGCAATGATCAAGAGTGTAGAACAAGCTTACTGATAAAGGGGGCCGCTGCAATGGATGCAGCGGCTTTTACACGTATTGAAGAAGGAAAAGTACGGCAGGTTATGCCGAGAACCGCTCTCTCCATAAAGAATAATTTTCACTTTCTGTTACATGATATAAGAAAAATGTCAGGGAGTGATTTAAAGTGGACTTGAACCGCATTAAGCAAATTTTATCGTCATCAGCCGATATTGAAGTGAAATACAATGGTGTATCTGTATGGATTGATAAAATTAATGAAGATGGAAAAACAGCAACTGTCCATTTACGGGGGCCCAACAAATTTGAAGAAAGGTCCCATGCTGAAATATCCCAATTGCTGGAGGAGTAGCCTCTTAATTTCAGGAAGTAAAAGGAACGCTGCCGCGGCAGCGTTTCATTCAAGCGCCGGATTTGTTTTTGGCGCATTTTTTTCTTTTTCAGGCTTGATCGCCATAAATGCCAGAATTGCCGAAACGGCACTCAAGCCTGCCAATAGGAAGATCATGCTTTTACTTCCTTGGTTCATCATAATGGCAATCACCGGCGGCCCTGCTGCCACTCCCGCAAATCTCATCGAACTGAATATCGAAGTGATTGTGCCTCGCATCTCTTTTTCAATACTTTGGGTCAAAATGGCGTCAAGGCAGGGAAGTGCCGCTCCGATTCCTATTCCGCACAGCGCAAAAACGGTGATTAAAAAAATGAATTTCTTTGATAATAAAGCAGTTATGATCATGCCTCCCATTAACACGATTCCGAAAAAAGTGATCCATTTCATTTTTGGCAGGCTGTCTTTAATCCATTTGCCGGAAGTAAAAGATGCAATACAAAGGGAGGCCAGGGGGATTGCGAGCAAAAGGCCCTTTTGGATACCGTCAAATCCGTAGTCGTCTTCCAAAATGGAAGATAAGTAAAAAAGCATGCCGAACAGCACGAACATAAGAATGGCACCAATGACAAACACCGCAGTAAGCCATCGCCAGTGTTCGGAAAAAATCTTTTTTATATTTATCAGGAACCTTCCAAATGAGAGTTCATGCTGATCATCTTTTGGTTTTTTTACCAGCAACATGATTAGCAGGAGAGAAATAAGCGAAAATACAGGTATGGACAAAAAAGGCAGGAACCAAAGTATTCCAGCAAGGAAAGAGCCCAGAATGGGGCTTAGTACTTTTCCAAAAGTGTTGGATGTTTCCACAACGCCGAGGGTGGCACTTACGTCCTTATCCCTTTTGAACATGTCACCAATAAGCGGAAGCACGATAGGGAAGGCACCGGCTGCTCCCACACCCTGCAAAATTCTTCCTGACAGAATGATGAAATAAGGTGAATCCATTTTCCATGCTGCCCAACCTGCAATAAGCCCCCCGATTCCCGCAATAATCAAAGACGGGATGATGACGATTTTTCTCCCGAACTTATCCGATAAAAAACCGGCTATTGGAATCAGGAAAATGGCCACTATTGAATAGACAGTTATGATAAGACTGGATTGCAGTTTTGTGATATCAAGCTTTCTTTCCATTAAAGGCAGCACCGGAATCAGCATGGAGTTGCCCAATGTCATAATGAGCGGAATAGAAGCGACGGATACGATGGACCACTTTTTTTCGGCAAGCTCACTGTCTGAATGGCCAAATTCCAACTTATCAAATGTTGTCATGCATTTTCCTTTCAAAGTGAAGTATAAGAAGTAATAATATGCCCCGATTCCCGCTTTTTTATCACGACAGACATTTTTCAGATGGAAATGCTGGAAATTCCCATTATAATTTTTCGGAAATATCAACCTCGGTATATTGCATATCAACGTTTTTGGGGATTTGCACTTCAAGAATAAGGTCTTTCACCAAGGCTGTGGCACCCTTCCTTTTGACGAGGCATGGCAGGGTGATCGTATGTCTGTCTCCCATTTCAAAAAAATTTTCAATGATGGCCTGGTTGGATGTATGGAAAAATTTCATCCGTTTTTGCTGTTCCTCGCTTTGAAGCTTTATCCGTATGAATACATAATCAAACGTTTCGAAAACGTCCGCATCCGGCTTGGTTTGCCGGCCTTGATCAGCGGTTGAGGCATTAAAGGGGTTTGCAGTCTCTGTTTCAGCCGAGTTGTCCCATTGGGAGGGGATATATTTTTTGATCATATCATTTACATAAGATTGGATGTCCGCCGGCTTCATCTGTTCTGTCATCTTTTTTAAATCCTCATTAAAAGGAAATTTCCCCCAAGGAAACACTCAACCACCCCCTTGAATAAATCATAATAGTATATGCGGAACGTCGAAAACGCGCAACAACCAAGGCCTTGCCGGCAGAATAAGAGGGAAGAGGCAATTATATTTGAATTTTTCTTGGAGAGTAGTAAGATGGTATATGGAAAATTTGACATAAATGTGTACAGGCTGTGATTTTTATAAGTTGAAAGCTGATTTTGAACCGATATTATGCATAATTTGATTGAATTTGTCTAAAAAATGACATTTACCTTTTACTAAATTAGCCGCAGTGATAAAATGGAATTGCACTTGAGGTTTGATTAGGTTGACCCGTATTATTTTGGCCGGATTTATAAAATACACAACATCCGGTTTAAAAATAAATTAAGAGCTTCATGATGGAGGTTTTTAACAAATGAGCAGACAAGCGTCTTATCAAGAATCGCCTTGGGCACAGTTTTCCGGGCCGAATCTTGGCTATGTAATGGAGTTGTATGAACAATACCTCAAAGATCCTGACAGTGTCGATCCTGAAATGAAAGAGGCATTCGATCAATGGGGTGCGCCGGCTACGGCCAAGCAGGTTGAAACGACTGAAGGGCAGGCAGACGTCTCCTTCCAAATGCCTGCGACGCACAACCGGCTGAGCAAGCTTGTTGCCGCTGTCAAATATGCGGATAATATTCGTACATATGGCCATCTGATAGCGGATATCAATCCGATTCGCCGCAAAGACAAGAATACAAGAAGGCTTGAGCTTTCTGAATATAATTTGACGGAAGAGGATTTAAAACAGATTCCGGCTTCATTTATTTCTCCTAATGCTCCATCTAATTTGAAGGACGGACTTGATGCGATCAATCATTTAAAAGAAGTATATACAAAAAAACTTGCATTTGAATATAATCATGTCCATGAATTGGACGAAAGGAACTGGCTGCAGCAAAATATTGAAGAAGGCGGGTATTTTGCGGAACCGAGCAAAGAAAGAAAAATCAACTTATTGACGCGTCTGGCTGAGGTGGAGGGCTTTGAAAAGTTCATTCACCGTACATTCGTCGGGCAGAAACGTTTTTCAGTCGAAGGCCTGGAGACACTTATTCCTTTGATGGATGAAGTCATCAGTCTTGCTGTAGAAACCGGCACCAGGACTGTCAATATCGGAATGGCGCACCGCGGCCGCCTAAATGTTTTGGCCCATGTGCTCCAAAAACCGTATAAATTGATTTTCTCCGAATTTCAGCAGGCACCCAATAAGGAACTCATTCCGTCGGAAGGTTCAATCGGCATCACGTACGGCTGGACGGGAGACGTGAAGTATCACCTTGGTGCCGACAGGAAGTTGAAGCGGGGGACGACTGCAACAACAAGAATCACCCTTGCCAATAACCCGAGCCATCTTGAAGTCGTCAATCCTGTCGTGGACGGTTTTACCCGGGCTGCCCAGGAAGACCGCAATGTACAGGGCTATCCAAAGCAGGATATGGATAACTGCCTTGCGATTGTCGTTCATGGTGATGCAGCTTTTCCCGGAGAGGGGATTGTGCAGGAAACGTTGAATATGGGACGTTTAAAGGGATACAATACCGGCGGTTCCATACACATCATTGCCAATAACATGATTGGATTTACAACCGAAAGCAGTGACTCACGTTCGACATTATATGCTTCCGACGTCGCGAAAGGCTTTGAAATCCCGATTGTGCATGTTAATGCCGATGATCCGGAAGCTGTCCTGGCTGCAGCTGCTTTGGCTCACGAATACCGGCAGTCTTTCCATAAGGATTTCATTATCGATTTGGTCGGATACCGCCGTTACGGACATAATGAGATGGATGAGCCGATGGTGACAAATCCGCTTATGTATAACACCATTAAAAAGCATTCTACTTCCAAGGAAATTTATGCGGAAAAACTAATCCAAGAGGGGCTTCTGACAAAAGAAGAAGTTGAAAACATTGATAAGGATATACAATCAATCTTGCAAAAGGCATATGACAACCTTCCAAAGGCGGACGGCAATCCTGATATTGTCATGAATCCTCCTGAAAATGTAGTCAAAAAGCTTCCGAAAATCGATACCTCGGTTAATATCGATGATTTGGAAACGATCAACCGGGAATTGATCACATGGCCGGAAGATTTCAATGTTTTCCCGAGGCTTGAACGGATTTTGCAAAGAAGAGCGAATGTAATTAAAGAAAATGGGAAAATAGACTGGGCACACGCCGAGGCTCTTGCGTTCGCATCAATACTGAAAGACGGCACTCCGTTAAGAATGTCGGGGCAAGATTCGCAGCGCGGTACCTTTGCACAAAGGAATCTTGTGCTCCATGATGTAAAAACAGGGGAAGAATACATTCCGATGCATCATTTATCCGGTGTCAATTCCTCATTTGCCCTATATAACAGCCCGCTGACTGAAGCCGGAGTAGTAGGATTTGAATACGGCTATAACGTCTTTGCCCCGGAAACTCTGGTTATTTGGGAGGCGCAATTCGGTGACTTTGCCAACATGGCCCAAGTATATTTTGACCAATTCATTTCTTCCGGCAGGGCAAAATGGGGGCAAAAATCAGGACTGGTCCTTCTTTTGCCGCACGGTTATGAAGGCCAGGGACCGGAGCACTCAAGCGGACGGGTGGAAAGATTCCTGCAAAGTGCCGCAGAGAATAACTGGATTGTTGCCAACTTGTCAAATGCGGCCCAGTATTTCCATATCTTAAGAAGACAGGCAGCGATATTGAACAAAGATGAGGTTAAACCGCTTGTCATCATGACTCCGAAGAGCCTGCTCCGTCACCCGCTTGCCTCTGTGGAAGTGGAAGAATTAACGGAAGGATCGTTCAAGTCCGTCATGGAACAGCCGGGCTTGGGAGAAAACCACGAAGCGGTCGAACGGATCGCACTTTGCAGCGGAAAAATAGCTATTGACTTGGAAGAGCAGCTGAAAGATGAAAAGGACGTGGATTGGCTGCATATTTTAAGGGTCGAGGAACTCTACCCATTCCCGAAAAATGAAATTGCAGATATTTTATCAAGGTACCCAAATCTGAAGGAGATTGTCTGGGTGCAGGAGGAGCCGAAAAATATGGGCGGCTGGCTTCACGTTATTTCTTATATAAGGGAGATTAGGCCGGAAGGCGTCGATATTAGATATGAAGGACGCCGGAGACGTTCAAGTCCATCGGAAGGCGACCCATCTGCCCACAGAGAAGCTCAAAGCCGTATCGTACAATCAGTGTTTACAAAATCAGAATGATTTTGAATACATCCGTTAAACTTAGAGGAGGATAAAAAGTGGCCGAAATTAAAGTACCTGAACTTGCAGAATCTATCATGGAAGGGACCATCGCACAATGGTTAAAAAAACCGGGCGATTACGTTGAAAAAGGAGAATATATTGTCGAGCTTGAAACCGATAAAGTAAACGTGGAAATCATTTCGGAGGAAGCCGGAGTAGTTAAAGAGATTAAGGCAGAGGAAGGCGAAACAGTCAATGTCGGCGATGTGATTGCAATTGTCGATGAGAGTGCTTCGGCTAATGCTGCTGCGGCGCCGGAAGCAGCCCCCAAACAAGAACAGGCTGCAGCTCCTGAGCAGCCAAAAGCAGAGCAGGCCCCAGCCCCGGCACAGCAAGAAGAAAAGCACGAGGCAGATTCGAAGGAGCGCCCGATCGCTTCTCCGGCTGCACGTAAATTGGCCCGGGAAAAAGGCATCGATTTAACAGAAGTCCCGACTGTCGATCCGCTTGGAAGGGTACGGAAACAGGATGTAGAAGTCTATTCAAATCAGCCTAAACAGCCTGCTGCAGCTCCCCAGGCAAAACCTGCTGCAGCCGTCCAGGATGTGCCGGGAAAACCGGTTGAACGCGTAAAGCTTTCACGCCGCCGCCAAACAATAGCAAAGAGGCTTGTTGAAGTCCAGCAAACGGCAGCCATGTTGACTACATTCAATGAAATCGATATGACAGCAGTCATGGAACTGCGTAAACGCAAGAAAGACAAGTTCTATGAAGAGCATGATGTAAAACTTGGATTCATGTCATTTTTCACAAAAGCCGTTGTAGCGGCATTGAAAAAATATCCTGCAGTCAATGCGGAGCTGCAGGAAGACGAGCTTGTCTATAAGAAATATTATGATATTGGAGTAGCTGTTTCGACGGATGAAGGGCTTGTCGTGCCGGTCATTCGCGATTGTGACCGCAAAAACTTCGCTGAAATTGAGGATGACATCCTGAAAGTAGCGAAAAAAGCGCGTGACAATAAATTGGCGCTCAGCGATTTGCAAGGCGGAACATTTACGATCACAAATGGTGGTGTGTTTGGTTCCTTGCTGTCTACGCCAATTTTGAACGGAAATCAAGTCGGTATATTAGGAATGCATACGATTCAGACACGGCCTGTTGCCATTGACGCGGAAAAGATGGAGAACCGTCCGATGATGTATGTGGCTCTATCATACGACCACCGTGTCATTGATGGAAAAGAAGCGGTCGGATTCCTGGTCACAGTTAAAAAGCTGCTGGAAAATCCGGAAGACCTTCTTCTTGAAGGATAGTTAGAAAAGCGCAAGCGCCTTGCCCATCGACGTACAGACTGGAGTGCCTCCGACGAGATAAAGGAAACACGGCGAGGAACGAGCCGATGTTGACTTATCGTAGGAGGAGGTGCGAAGTCTGCTAGTCGATAGGCGCTGGAGCTGGACATAAAGCAATTGATTTAAATAGAAAACTTAGTTCCTTCCTTTTCAAAAAGACCACTGTTCATCAGGTGGTCTTTTTGTGTGCATTTAAAATATCAAAGGCTGGGGGTGAATAACCTTATAGGGAGGATACAAAAAGGGGTGAAGGAAACTTGATGTTGACACTGCAAGAGCTTAAATTTGAGCACGAGTTCTGGCTGCAAGTGCTTGGTGATCATTCAAGGTTTATACTGGAGTCTTTAAGCCCTTCAGAAAAAAGGGATATTGACCAAGCAAAGGGATTTAAAAGAATATTTGATGAACTGCTGCATGAAGCCCGGAAAATGAATGATATAAAAGGTATGTTGACTTTGACCTCCCGCGCGGAAGAACATGTGAGCCATTTAAAAGTTTTTAAACTTTCGATACTGGAAAGGCATCTTGTCAAAAAGATTAAAATTCATTTATCTCCAACGTTTATCAACCACATGATCAATGAATTGGAGGAGTATGAAAGGATTATCGGTTATTTTAAAAAAGAGGAATCGCCGCCGGTTGTCCACGAACTCCATCACCATTTGCTCTGGCTCCAGGATGCTTATGGACATGCGGGGGCCATTAACGATAATATGGATGCTGCTGAAAAGAGGCTGAAGGAAAAGAGTCAAATATTTACGGAGCATTTTGAGGCTTTTTATTTAAAAGCTGTTGAATTTGCCGGTTATTTGCGGACAAAAATGTATGAATTTCCGGCATTGGCACGGTTGAACAACGATGCGAAGCTTGAGATCGAAGCATTTCAAATGTTTTTAAATGAATTGCTTGAGCTTGATATATCTGCCGAAGCGCTTGGGACCTTTCCTGCCCTCATGGCGGACCATATGTACAGGGAGGAATGCTATTACCTATATAAACTGGCTGAATCTACAAAGGAAACCGCACCTCCTTGTAATCCCGCCAAACCGCGGATTGAAAAGTAAAATTGATTTATGATACAGATATGTTAACAAGAAAAGCGCAAGCGCTCGTTTAGCGAAGTTTGCCAGTCGCTGAGCGCTGTAGCTAGACAAAGATAAGTTATCCACAGACATGAAATTTTTATAATTT
>NZ_VEKZ01000056.1:0-27150 GCF_007681465.1 Siminovitchia fortis | reverse complement strand
CAGCATCAGTGGTTCAAAATTAAGTTGCGAAATGGTTCACTTTTCACTTGCGAAATACAGCCTGTTCTATGGTTTATTCCGCGAAGGTATGGATTCTTTAAATCTCCTGGTAAGTATGTAGAATTAATGCCTAAGCTTTTCAATTCCTCTAATTGTCCCACATTATACATTTTTCTCATGTAATTGAGTGAAAACCATTCCTGTGGAATTGCTACAGTAAATTTCTTGTCCAATTCTAAATTGCTTGCGTTTTCGGTAGTAAAAGAGAATTTGTATGTATGGAGGTAAGAATAGTAGAGATTTTTCATTAACTCCTTACTAAATTGCATGTGATTTAAGAGCTAAACCTACAATCCCAGACCCCTTATTAAAGTTAGTTTGTTAGTATAAAAAGATTATACACTAGAGTTAATGGTAGTTCTGTTTATATTGTTTGTAAAATTCTTATAAATATTATAGCAAATACTCAAGTTATTCTCCCTTCAAAGAAACACCCGTTCGCTTATTTTAATTAAGCAAACGGGTGAATTTTGTTCAATTACTAAGTAGTGTTCTTAATCCAAAGACTGTTTTGGTTTATATAACTGTAATGCTTCAATTTATCAATTTGTACGAAAATTTAATTCAGCAATTGATTGTGCTGACATCAATCCTTACTTTGCTCGCAGTATTGTGGTTTCTAACTATTGTTTATGTAATTGATTACGCAAAAAATTACCTGTGTACAGTACGGCATGTACCAGCTCATGAGCCAGTTTTTTTACATACTTCAGTTCACTGCTACGTGGGTTTAATGCAACTTCATTCCGTAACGTATAACTAACACCTTTGCCAGTTCCCCATATGATTCCACAATTTTGATTCCATTCTTCTTTGCAGCCACTTTTTCAAGCGCTTTATACATTTATCTATTATTTTCTACAGAACCTCCTAGCCACCGGTTAAGAAAAATATCCGGTAAATCTTTTGCTGTCGCGCGTTGGTCTGAGACACTTCAAATACATGACCAATATCAAAATAGGTACGTGTATACGTCAGAATTACCTTTTTTTCGATTTTCTCTTTTTCCTCCCTGGTTGCAAATTTAAGCTGTACCTCTTTATCTCGCCGTTCAAAATATGTGGTGCTTTTTGGTACAAGCACCTTGACCCCTCCCCCTCGCCTTTTTTCACAGAAAACCCTTTGTACTGCAACAGCTCTTTCTACCAAACTGGCTTTCAAATAATGAACATTTACTAGATTAATGCTCTGATTATGGAACTTCATCATAAAGACAACAAATAGACCTTCCTAGAGACCTCACATATCTTAGGATGATCCATTCCACACCATTTGAACAAGCTGACTCTTGGAGAGACTTTTTTTAATAAGGCCCCCGTAAATATTAGCCGCATTTCAGCTTTACATTACGCTATAATACTGTGTGAACTTTATAACAAAACCGGCCCCCATACGGACAGCCGGTTTTGGTTGTTAAAGCTTTAGTTCTCCCATGCGCAGTAGTTCGACGACAGCTTGAGAACGCCCCTTGACTCCGAGCTTTTGCATGGCGTTGGATATATGATTGCGAACCGTCTTCTCGCTAATGAACAGTTCGTTCGCGATTTCCTTTGTGGTTTTATCCTGAACTAATAGCTCAAATACTTCTTTTTCTCTTTTCGTGAGCAGCGGTTTATGAGTGAATTCGTTCTCCTTCAACTATTGTAACCCTCCTTGCCTTCGCCAGCTTCAACCGTGGGGATGGGTATTAACTTTGTCATCACCATCATATGTGAATCAAATAATGGGAGTGACATGGGAATGGCAAGAAAACGATAAATAGGCAATCATTGACTTCATTTTTTACGGCTGTCATCAGCCGAATTAAACTTGTCTGAATCATCCTTGAACAGGAAATAAGAAATGACCCCCGAAACAAGGGCAGCACCAATGGCAATGTATGTCCGGATATTCGGTTCGATATCTGTATAATATTTATTCAGCCACCCATTTGCCATCAAATACACGATAATGGCAATCGGCAAAGGGAACAGTACGAGTCTTTTCACATTTCAACTTCCTTTTTTAAAAATTATATTTGGGGTTTCAAACTTTCGACATCAGCCGCTCTTTGAATTCTTCCGACCATGGAACACTTTTCCCGCTTGATTTGGAAACTTGGACGATCGTTCCCCTCCCTGTAAAGCAAAGTGAACCGTCCGCCCGCGTTCCCATGTAATGGAGATCTATCGAAGAGGTCCCCATTTTGTTTACCTTTACATAAATCTTCAGCAGCTCGTCAAAATAAACCTGCGACAGGAAATCGCATTGCAGATCTGCCACCACAGGAATCGTTTCCTGAGAGGAATCCAGCCATTTCTGCATTAATCCGGTTTTCTTAAAAAAAGCGATACGAACTTGTTCAAAATAGACCAGCGGCACAGTGTTATTCAGGTGCCCAAACATATCGGTTTCTGAAAAACGCACTTTCACTTCTTGATAAAAAGAAAATTCATTTTTCCATTCTTCGAGGCTTTCTATGTATGAAATTCGGGACATACCCATCTTCCTCCTTTAATAAAAAACAGCAGCTGCCTCAATGTGGACAGCTGCTGTTTCATTGTGTGAACAAGCAAGGTGAATATACGATTAATCCACCATATGGTCGCTTCCGAAGAACTTTTTAAACATTTGTATGCTTGTAGCACGGTTCATCGCAGCAATCGACGTTGTTAACGGGATTCCCTTCGGACAAACTTGAACACAGTTTTGGGAGTTTCCGCAGCCTGTGATTCCTCCATCGTCCATCAGTGCCTCGAGACGCTCGTCTTTGTTCATAGCCCCGGTTGGATGCGCGTTATACAGGCGAGGCAGTGAAAGGAATGCAGGTCCGATGAAATCGGATTTGCTGTTGACATTCGGGCATGCTTCCAGGCATACGCCGCATGTCATGCATTTGGATAGTTCATAGGCCCATTGGCGTTTTCTTTCTGGCATGCGCGGGCCAGGTCCAAGATCATACGTACCGTCAATTGGAATCCAGGCTTTGATCCGCTTCAAGGAATCAAACATTCTGCTTCTGTCGACGATCAAGTCGCGGACAACCGGGAAGGTATCCATTGGCTGCAAGCGGATCGGCTGTTCAAGCTTGTCAATCAAAGCCGTACAGGATTGGCGCGGCTTGCCGTTGATTTTCATAGAGCATGCTCCGCATACCTCTTCAAGACAGTTCATATCCCATGCGACCGGTGTAGTTTTTTCCCCTTTGGCGTTTACGGGATTACGGCGAATTTCCATCAACGCCGAAATGACGTTCATATTCGGACGGTAATCCAGTTTGAATTCTTCTTCATATGGATGGGAATCAGGATGATCTTGTCGAGTGATAATGAAGGTGACAGTTCTGTTTTCGCTCATCCTTATTTCTCCTCTTTCTTTTTAGTATAGTCCCTTTTACGAGGCTTAATAAGGGATACATCCACGTCCTCGTAGCTGAATTCCGGCTGGTTTTTGGAAGGGTTGAAATTAGCCATGGTTGTTTTCAGCCATTCCTCATCATTCCGGTCAGGGAATTCAGGTTTATAGTGGGCACCGCGGCTTTCATTACGGTTCAATGCACCGATGGTGATGACACGCGCAAGCTGCATCATGTTCCACAATTGTCTTGTAAACATGGCCCCTTGATTGCTCCAGCTTGCTGTATCGTTGATGTTAATGTTTTTCCAGCGGTCCATCAACTCAAGGATTTTATCATCTGTTGCTTTCAGGTTTTTATTGTCGCGAACAACTGTTACGTTGTCTGTCATCCATTCGCCAAGTTCTTTATGGAGCACATAAGCATTTTCAGTTCCATCAAGTGATGTGATGTCCGCCCATTTTTCCTCTTCTTTTTTAACAGCCGAATCAAATAGTGATGAAGGAAGATCTTCAACACTCTTTTCAAGGCCATTTACATATTTGACAGCTTCAGGGCCCGCTACCATTCCGCCATATATGGCAGAAAGCAGGGAGTTTGCTCCTAAGCGGTTTGCACCGTGCTGCGAATAATCACATTCACCGGCTGCGAACAAACCTTCGATATTTGTATGCTGTTCATAGTCAACCCACAAACCGCCCATTGAGTAATGGACTGCCGGGAAGATTTTCATTGGTACTTTACGAGGGTCATCTCCGGTAAACTTCTCATAGATCTCGATGATTCCGCCAAGCTTGATATCCAGTTCTTTTGGATCTTTATGGGAAAGATCGAGATAAACCATGTTTTCACCGTTAATGCCAAGTTTCATATCTACGCAGACATGGAAAATTTCCCGAGTGGCAATGTCACGCGGTACAAGGTTTCCGTATGCCGGATATTTTTCTTCAAGGAAGTACCAAGGTTTTCCGTCCTTATATGTCCAAACGCGTCCGCCTTCACCACGCGCTGACTCACTCATCAGGCGAAGCTTGTCATCGCCAGGAATGGCAGTCGGGTGAATCTGAATGAATTCACCATTCGCGTACGTTGCACCTTGCTGGTAGACGATGGAAGCTGCTGATCCGGTATTGATGACAGAGTTAGTCGACTTGCCGAAGATGATACCAGGTCCGCCGGTCGCCATGATCACAGCGTCTGCAGGGAATGATTGGATTTCCATTGTATTCAGGTTTTGGGCTACAATCCCTTGGCAAACTCCGTTGTCATCCTGAATGATCCCCAAAAAATCCCAGCCTTCATACTTGGTGACAAGCCCTGCCACTTCATGGCGGCGCACTTGCTCGTCCAGTGCATATAATAGCTGCTGGCCTGTTGTGGCACCCGCAAATGCTGTACGATGGTGCTGGGTACCGCCGAAACGCCGGAAATCAAGCAAGCCTTCCGGTGTCCTGTTGAACATGACACCCATTCTGTCCAGAAGATTGATAATAGAAGGAGCTGCCTCGCACATCGCCTTTACAGGCGGCTGGTTGGCTAAAAAGTCTCCTCCGTAAACTGTATCGTCAAAATGGATCATAGGCGAGTCGCCTTCACCCTTTGTGTTAACCGCTCCATTAATGCCGCCCTGCGCACATACAGAGTGGGATCTCTTTACAGGTACAAGGGAGAAAAGATCTACTGAATTTCCTTCTTCTGCAATTTTGATAGTTGCCATCAGGCCGGCTAATCCACCGCCGACGACAATAATTTTGCCCTTGCTCATCGTGAGGTTACACTCCTTTTCTACTTCTAATTGTATCGTTTTCCCGCAACAAAGTCATCTTGGGCCCATCATACGAACCACTCTGGATAGGCAAAAGCAAGAGCGGCACGAATTCCGACAATAGAAAGAATCACAAAGAAGATTCCCATTACCCAAGAAGAGATATATTGGGATCTTGGTGACTGTGTAATGCCCCATTTTACAAGGAATCCCCATAGGCCATTTGCCAAGTGGAATGTAGCAGACATGATTCCAATGATATAAATGATCAGCATGATCGGGTTAGTCAGGATATCCGCCATCATCTGGAAGTCCACTTCCGCACCAAGCGCTTTTTGGATACGCGTTTCCCATACGTGCCAAGCAATAAAGAACAATAAGATAATTCCTGTTATTCGCTGCAAGGTGAACATCCAGTTACGGAAAAAGTTCAGTCTGACCGGATTATTATCCGCCGTGAATGCGATATAGATCCCCAGTACGGCATGAAATAATAAAGGTATGTAGATGACAACAAATTCCAGGATGATGACGAAAGGAAGATTTCCGACAAATCCTGCTGCGTTGTTGTACGCCTCTTCGCCAAGCGTAGCGAAATGGTTGATGATCAAGTGCTGCACTAAAAAGACCCCTACCGGAATGACTCCAAGTAAAGAGTGCAGCCTGCGCCAATAAAACTCATTTTTTCCTGCCACGATTTACCCCCCTTAGTAGTTAAGCGTCTGCTCCTTTGACAGTTTTTGTCCGATTGGGCATGTCGAACAACATAAATGTTTGTAACAAAGTTGTGACCATATTTCATTCTACTCCCCTCATACGGGCTCGTCAAGACAAGGGATTCTTAATTTATTCTATACTGAATAAAGAATCCAATTCATAATAGGTTTCCTTTCCAATTAAACACCATTTTCGTTTATAATATACTCATTATTGAAAGTGAGGAATAGCCGTGAGACCATTATCCAAGCATGAACACCCTCCTTTGAAAAATGAAGAGCCGGCAGCGGTGCCTGTCTTTGCTTATGAATTGTTAAGAGACGTACTCATCCCGGAGCTGCTCGGCGGCGATACCCATGAAATTTCCTATTGGGCGGGAAAACATATCGCCCGGAAGTTTCCGCTTCTGTCACTGGATGAAGCCATAGAGTTCTTCAGGGAAGCCGGCTGGGGACATCTGCATATAGTCCACGAAAAGAAAAACGAATTCCTTCTGGAATTAAGCGGCGACATTGTCGAAAGACGGCTTGTGATGGGGTCAGACCCCTGCTTCCGTCTCGAAGCCGGGTTTCTTGCCGAACAGGTGCAGTCCATGAAACAAGCTGCAGCTGAAGCTTTCGAGGAAATCAACAAAAAACACGGCAAAGTGACGCTTGTTGTCCGCTGGGATCACAAAGCAATCCTGACAGATTAGAAATCCCTGAATATGTATCGCTGCATAAGCAGAGCCTGCCACCAAGAACAGGGCAGGCTTTTTTTTATTTTGAGGCTGCTTCTTCAAGTGCACCAAGTTCAAAGGCATCATGCAGATGCTGGGCGGCCGGCTTCATTTTATCGGCATCAACCAGTACTGACACTTTGATTTCGGATGTGCTGACCATTTTGGATTGGATTCCGTTTTCAGCCAATACGGCAAACATTTTCGCTGCCACACCCGGGTTTGAAACCATTCCCGACCCGACGATGGATACCTTGGAAAGGCCGGTCTCACATTCGATATGATCAAATCCGATTGCCTCTTTTTCCTTTTCCAACACATCAATCGCTTCCTGCCGGTCTTTATCCTTGATTGAAAATGACAGGTTCGCCTCACTGTCTGTTTGGCTTTGAATAATGATATCCACATCAATCTGATCGGCAGCCAAGGTAGAGAATACGGACGGAAGTCCCGTTATTTCATCTTTCAAACCAAATACTGTCATTCTTGTAATATTGTCTTCAAATGCAACACCGCGTACAATCAAGTTTTTTTCCATGGAAGCTTCCTCCTCAATTACTGTACCTTCTTCATTTTCGATGCTGGACCTTACTTCTAATGATACGGAATGATTTTTTGCAAACTCAACGGCACGAGGGTGCAGAACTCCAGCGCCAAGATTGGCAAGCTCGAGCATTTCATCATAACCAATTGATGCCAGCTTGCGGGCCTCTGTAACGTAGCGGGGGTCAGATGTAAAGACTCCGGTTACATCAGTGCAGATGGAGCAGCGTTCGGCTTTGAGCGCAGCCGCAAGGGCTACCGCAGTCGTATCCGATCCTCCTCTTCCAAGCGTTGTGATTTCTCCGTCTTCCGTCACACCTTGGAAACCGGCCGCTACGATAATTTTTCCTTCTTGTAAAATCGCCTCTAAATGATCCGTCTTAACATCGACGATTCTCGCATTATTATGCACTTTCTCCGTGATGATCCCTGCCTGCCAGCCGGTCAATGAAACAGCTTCGGCTCCCATTTCTGTCAAAGCCATCGACAATAATGAAATCGATACCTGTTCCCCGGTCGCAAGCAGCATGTCCATTTCACGCTTTGCGGGGTGGTCCGTAATCTCGCCGGCCAAGGTCAATAGCTGGTCAGTCGTCTTCCCCATTGCCGAAACGACAGCCACGACACTTTTACCATTTTCCTTTTCCGCGATGATCCTTTTCGCGGCATTTTTGATTTTATCCGTTGTGCTAAGCGACGAGCCTCCGAATTTGATGACGATGGTACCCATAATCTACCTTCTTTCGTTAGTAATAAAAAAAGCAATGAGAGTCTTCTCTCATTGCTTGTGAGTCACAGTTAAAATAAAAGTGAAAAAGCCACAACATGAGATAGCCCTCCAGTATGAATCACTTCATACTGACAATTCTGCATTTATTCAATAACAGAACCAGCAAAAATAATCATGGGGCTTATTTTCACTTCGGCAATCCTTCCCTTTCATAACCCTTCCTCAAAGCCCATGCTTCTCCGGGTTACTACTCTTTAAGGTTTGCGCCTCTATCAACTTATTGATTTCGCCTCATTATAGCACGAGGACTTTCCATATTCAACTATTCTTTCAATTTTTCCATCAAACTGGCTGCGATAGGCAGCGGAATGCCCAACCCGGTTATTTCGTCCAGGTCTGCTTCTTTCATTTTCTTCAATGAGCCAAAGTGCTTAAGAAGCTTTTGCTTCCTTGCCGGGCCGATGCCGGGCACTTCATCCAGGATGGACTGAAATGCCGATTTCCCCCTCAATTGGCGGTGAAACGTAATGGCAAACCGGTGAACCTCATCCTGAATCCTTTGCATCAGATAAAATTCTTGGCTGTTCCTTTCCAGCGGAACGGCAGCCAGCGGATCGCCGAACAAAAGCTGGGATGTTTTATGTTTTTCATCTTTTGCCAATCCCGCCACCGGAATGTCCAAGCCAAGCTCATCCTCCAATATGTCTTTTGCCGCTTCAATCTGGCCCTTTCCTCCATCAATCAAGATGAGGTCAGGCAACGGCAGGCCCTCTTTCAGCACCCGTGAATACCTTCTCCTGACAACCTCTCTCATAGATTCGTAATCATCCGGCCCTTCCACCGTCTTGATTTTATATTTCCGGTATTCCTTCTTGTCTGGCTTTCCATTTATAAAGACAACCATGGCCGATACCGGGTCGGCCCCCTGGATATTGGAATTGTCAAATGCTTCAATCCGGTACGGCGTATAGATGCCCATCGCTTCCCCAAGCTTCTCGACAGCTCGGATTGTTCTCTCTTCGTCCCTTTCGATCAGGGCGAATTTATCATGCAGGGAAACCTTTGCATTTTTTTCAGCCAACTGGACAAGATCCTTCTTTTGTCCCCTTTTCGGTATGAGGATTTTTGTCTGAACCAACTGCTCCGCCATGGATGCGTCAACGGAATCGGGTAAAAGGATCTCCCTTGGCTTGAAATGCTGGGGCTGGAGGTAAAATTGTCCTAAAAACGTAAGAAACTCTTCTTCCTGATCACCGTATACCGGGAACAAAGATACATCCCGTTCGATCAATTTTCCCTGACGGATAAAAAACACCTGAACACACATCCACCCTTTATCGATTGCGTATCCAAACACATCCCGATCGATAAAATCGGAAGAAATGATCGTCTGTTTTTCCATCGTCGTTTCAATGTTGCTGATTTGGTCCCGATATTCCTTCGCCCGTTCAAAGTCAAGCTGATCGGCGGCTTCGACCATTTTTTGCTGCAGTTCTTTTTTGATCGTCTTATACCCCCCGTTTAAAAAACGGGAAATTTCATCTGTTATCTGCTTGTACGTTTCCTGTTCCACTTCGTTGACACAAGGCGCAAGGCATTGGCCAAGGTGATAATATAAGCAGACCCTGTCAGGAAGCGACTGGCATTTTCGTAAAGGGTAAAGCCGGTCGAGCAGTTTTTTCGTTTCATGGGCCGCCTGGGCATTCGGGTAGGGCCCGAAATATTTCGCTTTGTCTTTCTTCACTTTTCTTGTGATGATCAACCTTGGGTGGCGTTCATGCGTCAATTTTATATAAGGATAGCTCTTATCGTCTTTGAGCAGGACGTTATACTTCGGAGAATGTTTTTTAATCAAATTCATTTCTAAAATAAGTGCTTCAACATTGGAAGAAGTCACAATATATTCAAAGTCCTGTATTTCAGACACAAGCCGCTGCGTCTTCGTATCATGGGACCCCGTAAAATAAGACCGAACCCGATTTTTTAACTTCTTCGCCTTTCCCACATAAATGATGGTACCCTGCCTGTCTTTCATCAAATAACATCCGGGATGGTCAGGCAGGATTTCCAGTTTATTTTTTATCATTTGATTCAAGGAAGTGACCTCCCATTCTGAAATGCGCAAGCGCCCGTTTAGCGACGTACAAACGGAAAAGCGGAGGACGGCTGTTTAGGGGCGACAAGCGCTGGAGGGCAATCCAGTGAAGTCGTTCTTTGACTTCATTGGATTGACCGAAGCGACCTCGAGCCCCTGCCGTCTGAAGCTAGACACTGGAGCCCTCCGCAATGAGATAAAGGAAACACGGCGAGGTACGAGCCGATGTTGACTTATCGTAGTGCTCTGAGCTTACTTCCTCGAATAAACATCCACGCAGAAAAAGCGAAGCTTTTTCGAGGAAAGGATGGCGAAGTTTGCCAGTCGCTGGGCGCTGAAGCTGGACAAAGAAAAGATTCTTTTAAATTACCTTCAAAAAAAATCCGAGCTGCCCGCTCGGATTCCTGAACATCTTACAGATGTTTGTTTACTAAATCTGCCAATGCTTCTTTTGGCTGAAAACCTACAGTTTTATCAACAACTTCGCCGTCTTTCATTACAAGCAAGGTCGGAATGCTCATGACTCCGAACTGGCTGGCTGTATCTTGGTTTTCATCAACGTTCACTTTTACGATTTTTGCTTTATCTCCAAGATCGCCGTCCAATTCTTCAAGAACTGGAGCAATCATTTTACATGGACCGCACCAAGGTGCCCAAAAATCTACAAGAACGACTCCTTCGCCAGTCTCAGCTTTGAAATTTTCGTCTGTTGCATTAATAATAGCCATTTTTTTACCTCCTAATATACTATCCGAAGCTAAGGCAAGTATATCATCAGGCTTTCATACGCGCTAACAATTTGCCTATACCTTAATATACCCTAGGCAGAATTGTTTACACGCCGCATTTCCTAGGAGGAGGCTTTCATTTTCCGGAACTCTTCTGTCAATAATGGCACCACTTCAAAGAGGTCTCCGACAATGCCATAGTCGGCTACATTAAAAATGTTCGCTTCCGGATCTTTGTTGATGGCGACAATCACTTTGGAATTAGACATTCCGGCCATATGCTGAATGGCTCCCGATATTCCACATGCGATGTAAAGATCCGGCGTAACCACTTTTCCGGTTTGCCCGATTTGAAGGGAATAGTCGCAGTAATCAGCGTCACACGCACCGCGCGAAGCTCCTACCGCGGCTCCAAGAACGTCTGCAAGCTCCTGCAAAGGCTTAAATCCTTCAGCGCTTTTTACGCCTCGGCCGCCCGCAACGATGATTTTTGCCTCTGATAAGTCCACACCTTCGCTCGCTTTCGTGATGACCTCTTTAATAATGGTCCGCAAGTCTTTTATCTCAGCTGAAACTGATGTCACTTCGCCGCTCCTTGATTCATCCTTCTCCAATGGATCAATGTTGTTTGGACGGATCGTAAAAAATGTAATGCCTTCGGTAATGACCTGCTTCTCAAATGCTTTCCCCGAATAAATCGGACGGATAAACACGATGCCGTCATCGCCTTCTTCAATGGCCGTGACATCGGAAACAAGTCCTGTGTTCAATTTGCTGGCAATCTTTGGGGACAGATCTTTTCCAAGGGCTGTATGCCCAAAGACGATGCCGTCCGGGTTTTCTTCATTAACTACTGCCATGAACGCCTGTGAAAAACCGTCTGAAGTATAGTGCTTTAACTGTTCGTCTTCCACTGTGATGACGCGGTCCGCTCCGTAATGGATCATCTCTTCCGCTTTATCTTTCACTGAATCGCCGATCAGAACAGCGGCCACTTCTCCGCCTTCAGCTATTTTCTTTCCTGCCGCAATCGCTTCAAAAGAAACATTCCTTAAGCTGCCATCCCGGAGTTCACCGAGTACCAATACTTTTTTTGCCATTGCTTCAAACCTCCTGTTTCTCTGTAAATGGGATGTTAGATTACTTTACTGAGCAAGCCTGCAAGTTCTTTTACCTGGTCCTCCAATTCGCCCTCCAAAATCCGGCCCGCCTCTTTTTCCGGAGGAAGGAATATTTCAACCGTTTTCGTCTTGGGCTCGACATCATCTTCATCAAGGTCCAAATCATCCAATTCCAATTCTTCCAGAGGCTTTTTCTTTGCCTTCATGATTCCCGGCAGGGATGGATAACGCGGATCATTCAATCCTTGCTGGGCAGTGACGAGCAATGGAAGGGATGTTTCAATGATCTCGGAATCACCTTCAACATCACGGACGATTTTGACTGTTTCACCTTCGATTTCAAGTTTGGTGATTGTCGTTACATAGGGGATATCCAAAATATCTGCAACACGCGGACCGACCTGTCCTGAACCGCCGTCAATGGCAACATTTCCTGCCAATATCAGATCCGGCTCTTTATCTTTAAGGTATTCCGCCAGAATGGCAGCCGCTGAAAACTCATCATAATCGTCCAAATCGTCTTCAACATCAATCAGCGCCGCTTTATCGGCGCCCATTGCCAATGCAGTCCTAATCTGCTTTTCGGCATCTTCCTCGCCGACAGTAACGACAGTCACCTCTCCCCCATGCTCATCGCGAACGCGGATGGCTTCCTCGATCGCATATTCATCATAGGGATTGATGATGAATTCTGCCCCGTCTTCTTCAATCCGGCCGTTTGAAATGGAAATTTTCTCTTCTGTGTCGAATGTTCTTTTCATCAGTACGAAAATATTCATTGATCGAACCTCCTAAAATATGAAACTTATAATGCTATTACTCTCCAGAAAAATTCGGCTCTCTCTTTTCAATAAAAGCCCGGATTCCTTCCTGTCCGTCCTTCGTAGTGAAGACTTCGCCAAACTTTTTCGCTTCCAGCTTGACTCCTTCATAAAAGCGCCCGTCCTTTCCGTACTGGAGAAGCTCGATGGCAGCCTTCAGAGAGGCCGGACTCTTCTTGGCGATTGACAGAACCATTTCCTTCGCTTCGTTCAACAGATCTTCCTCCGGATAGCTTTGGTTGGCCAAGCCCCATTGCACCGCTTCTTTGCCTGTGAGCGGTTTGCTTGTAAAAAGCATTTCCGCCGCCTTGGCTGCCCCTACATACCGCGGCAGACGCTGCGTTCCGCCAAAACCGGGTATCAGCCCAAGCTGCAGTTCAGGAAGCCCAAGCTTCGCATTGTCGCTCACTAGCCGGATGTGGCAGGCCATTGCCAGCTCAAGCCCGCCTCCAAGCGCTGCTCCATGGATAGCAGCGATAACCGGCTTCGGGAACGATTCAATTTTTTCAAAAACCCTTTGGCCGTCCGCGGCCAGTTCGGTAAACGCCTCACCGTTTGGGACTTCTGTAAATTCCTTTATATCCGCTCCAGCGGAAAAGAAACGGCCTTCGCCAAATAGAAGAATTGCCCGGACATCTTTATCGTTCTCAAGTTCATCCAATTGCCGATCAAGCTCCCTGATTACGGCCGTTGAAAGTGCATTGGCCGGCGGCCTCTCCATCTTAATGAAAGCAGCATTGTTTTCCTTTGAAACCGACAGAAACTCCATATTAATCGGGCCCCCTTTAAGAGTTTTTTACATGCATCCATTCAGAATCAGTTGGTGTACTTTCGGGGCGAGCGCGACCAGGTCATATTTATGTTCATTCATCACCCAGGTTGTCGCTGTTTCATCCATTGTTCCAAAAATCATTTGCCTGGCCAGCCGGATATCCAGATCTGAAGCAAACTCGCCGCGTTCTTTGCCATATTCCAGAATGCTTTCCAATACGCTTAAATATTCTTTTAGCACTTCATTAATTTTAAAGCGCAGATCTTTGTTGGATTGTCTTAATTCCAATTGGGTGACAATCGCCAGCTTTTTGTCCGAGGATAAAATTTTGAAATGGCTTTCAATCATTACGAACAATTTCTCCGCAGCTGTTTCTTTTCCTGCAATCACTTCGTTGATTTTTTGAACAAACATGGCCATTTTTTCCTTGAAAACCGAAATGAGGACATCTTCTTTATTTTTAAAATAAAGATAGATCGTACCGTCTGCCACCCCGGCCTGTTTTGCTATTTTCGAAATTTGTGCCTGATGGTAGCCGTTTTCGGCGATGACAACGACGGCCGCTTCAATAATTTGTTTATACTTTGGTTTATTCCTTCTCACTAGTTTCACCTTCTGCAGCAAAATGAATGATTGCTCATTCATAAAAATATGATAAATCTAATATAATTTTCTGTCAAGGAATTATTCTTCTGTAAAAAAACTGGGCTTATATTCAAAAACAAGCGCCTGATCATCGACGTATGGTGAAAGTGAGAATTTGTTGGATTGGACAAAACATTTGGCTGATAGGCGCTAAAAACCTGATGCCCAAATGGTTGATTATCCGAGCTTTTCTTCCTGCTCCATTTTCTTTCTCTCTTCATCAACAAGATTACGCCGCAGAATTTTTCCAACAGCCGTTTTTGGAAGTTCATCCCTGAACTCATAGATTCTTGGAACTTTAAATGCAGCCAAATGCTTGCGGGCAAATTCATCCAGCTGTTGCTCGGTTACACTTGCCCCTTCTTTTAAGACGACATAGGCTTTGACTGTTTCCCCTCTATACGCATCCGGCACACCGGCGACAACAACTTCCTGGACTGAAGGATGTTCGTATAGCACTTCCTCTACCTCACGAGGGTATATATTGAACCCTCCAGCAATGATCATATCCTTTTTTCGGTCAACGACATAGAAATATCCTTTTTCGTCCATATATCCCAAATCTCCGGTCAATAGCCATCCGTCTTTCATTGTCTTTTCCGTTTCTTCGGGCATATTCCAATAACCCTTCATCACCTGCGGCCCTTTTACTGCAATTTCTCCGACTTCCCCCGGCGGCAAAGGTTCCCCGTTTTCCAACGAAACGATCATGGCGTCGGTGTCAGGCCACGGTATGCCTATGCTCCCTTTCACCCGCTCGCGGTCCCAAAGGAAGTTGGCATGTGTAACAGGGGAGGTTTCCGTCAAACCGTACCCTTCAACTAATTTTCCTCCGGTCGCTTTTTCGAATTTCTCTTGGACTTCTACAGGCAGCGGAGCGGATCCGCTTATACAAGATTCGATGGAGGATAAATCGTACTTTTTAATATCCGGGTGATTCAACAGGCCGATATAAATTGTCGGTGCTCCAGGAAATAGAGTCGGCTTCTGTTTATGGATCGTTTTCAAAGTGTTTTTTGCATCAAATTTCGGAAGCAGGATTATTTTATAGCCCTGCATGACTCCTAAGATAAGTACAGTTGTCATTCCATAAACATGGAAGAGCGGAAGCAAACCGAGAATTTTTTCCTCACCCTTTTTCATCTTATAGAGCCAGGCATCGCAGGCAGTTGCATTGGCAATCAAGTTTTTATGGGTGAGCATGACGCCCTTCGGATTTCCTGTTGTACCACCGGTATATTGCAGGAGGGCCAGGTCATCGTCAAAATTAAATTCTATGGGAACCTCATCAGGGGAAGCTCCATTCATGATTTCCTTAAAGAGATGCTGGTTGCCTTCATGCTTTACCTTGACGACGATTCCGCTATCCCGCTTTTGGATAAATGGATAAATGACATTTTTGGGAAAGGGCAAGTAATCTTTGACAGCGGTTACAATCACATGCTTAAGATCCGTATTTCCCATCACTTTCATGATCCGCGGATACAGGAGATCAAGCCCGACAATTGCTTTGGCACCTGAATCCTTCATTTGATACTCAAGCTCTCTTTCCGTGTAAAGAGGATTCGTCTGAACAACAATCGCACCTGCATAAAGAATCCCATAATAGCTGATGACCGCCTGCGGAGAATTCGGAAGCATGATCGCCACCCGGTCTCCTTTCCTGATGTCGAGACTGCGCAAATAATTGGCCAATTTAAGGGAACTTTCGTAAAGCTCGCGGTAAGTCAATTCTTTCCCCATAAAATGAATAGCTGTTTTGTCAGGGTACTTTTTGGCTGTATCCGTCAAATATTGTTGTACCGGTTTCCTCTCATATTCCAATGTTTTGGGAATAGTGTCGGGATAAAGATCCAACCAAGGTTTCATAAATTTACATTCCTCCTTTTTCTGATGAACAGTTAGAAAATTTTAAACTTATGAATATTATATTACAACGGTGGGCACCAGTACAACCAAATGCCCAAATTATCGGAAAAACCGCCTGTGTCCGACAGGCGGTTTATGCTCGTATTAAATAGATAATACCGACTATGATAAAGATGCTGCATACTACAAACAGCACTTTTGCCAGTTTTTCCACTGCTTCCTCCTTAATGAATGCCGGAGCCGATGACATAAGACAGTCCTGCGGAAATGACCATCGACAAAAAGCCAACGGCACGGTTGTCTTTTTCAATCTCTTCATCAATTTTAAACTTTGGCGTCAAAAATTCAAAGATAAAGTATCCAGTCAACAGAAGGAAAAAACCGTACATTCCCCAGCCGATCATCACAAATAAAGAGTCATGATGCAGGATGGAATGCCTAAAAATATTGGCAATCCCAAAAATCTTTCCTCCGGTAGCCATTGCAACCGCTACATTCCCTTTTTTTATTTCTTCCCAGTTTTTATATTTGGTCACCAACTCAAATATAAACAGGAACAAAACAATACAAAGAACAGTGACGCTGTAATAGCCCGCCGTTTGCACAAATGAATTTTCCCAAAAAGAGTCCATTCAGATCATTCCCCTTTTTAATAGGAGACTCGGCGGGCGCTACTTGAATTCGACGACTGTGACACCGCTCCCGCCTTCTCCTGCTTCTCCAAGTCTTATACGTTTGACAGCCCGATGATGTTTCAAATATTCCGTAACTCCTGATCGAAGGGCGCCCGTTCCTTTCCCATGGATGATGGATACACGCGGATAGTTGGCAAGAAGTGCGTCATCAATATATTTTTCCACTTCACGCAGGGCATCTTCATACCGTTCACCCCGAATATCAAGTTCAAGCCCAACATGATAGTCTCTTCCTTTGACGGTAGCAAGCGGCTTGGGTTCAGATTTCTGTTCCGACTTGATAAACTCCATATCCTTTTCGGCAACTTTCATTTTTAAAACACCGGCCTGTACCTGCCATTCGCTGTCGCCCGTTTTTTCCAGCAAAGTGCCTTTTTGGCCGAATGTGGTGATCATGACCTCATCCCCCGGCTTCAGTTTGCGCTTCTGCTTGGAAGCTTTAGCCTGCCCGGGTCCTTTATCCAATTGAGGAACTGCAGTATCGAGCCTCCGGCGTGCCTCAATCAGTTCGTGTTCTTTTACTTTGGCACCACTTTCCAGTCTCATTTTCCGCAATGAATGGATCACTTCTTCGGCTTCAATTCTAGCTTTTTCTATCACTTCGGCCGCTTTTTGCTCGGCCTTATCATACATTTCCTTTTTACGTTCATAAAACTCCGCCATCTGCTTCTGGAGATCCTGATGAAGCTTTTCGGCATTTTTCAGATAAAAATGGGCCTCTTCATAATCTTTCTCTGCCTCCCGGCGGCTCTTTTCCAAAGAAGCAATCATGTTTTCCACTTCATTGCTTTCCGTGTCTATGAACGATTTTGCATGTGTAATGATTTCTTCTGAAAGCCCCAGCCGTTTGGAAATTTCAAATGCATTGCTCCGGCCGGGCACACCGATCAGAAGCCTGTACGTCGGCTTTAGAGTCTCCACATCAAATTCGACGCTCGCATTGATGACTCCTTCACGATTATAGGCATATGCTTTCAATTCCGGATAATGGGTCGTAGCAATCACACGGGCTCCCCGGCTGTATACATCATCCAAAATGGAGATGGCCAGGGCCGAGCCTTCCTGGGGATCCGTCCCTGCACCAAGTTCGTCAAAAAGGACAAGACTTTCATGATTTACATGCTTCAAAATATCTACGATATTAACCATATGTGAAGAAAAGGTACTCAAACTCTGCTCTATCGACTGTTCATCGCCAATATCCGCAAAAACTTCCTGAAAAACAGCCAGCTCCGATCCCTCTGAAGCAGGAATATGCAGCCCCGCCTGCCCCATCAGGGTAAGAAGCCCCGCCGTTTTCAGTGTAATCGTTTTTCCCCCTGTATTCGGCCCTGTTATAACAATTGTGGAATAATCCGTTCCAAGTGTAATATCATTGGCCACGACTTCTTCCGAAGGGATCAGCGGATGCCGGGCCTTAAATAATTGGATCCGTCCCTCTTTATTAATGCCGGGCCTCGTTGCCCTCATCGATTTTCCAAAACGGGCCTTTGCAAAAATAAAATCCATGGACTCCAAGACTTTTACAAGGACATGCAGATCATCCGCCGCTTCAGCCACTTTACCGGATAGTTCGATAAGAATCCGCTCGATTTCCCGATTTTCCTTTACCTGGAGTTCGCGAAGGCCGTTATTCAGATCAACGACTGCCTGCGGTTCGATGAACAGGGTCTGCCCCGAGGATGATTGGTCGTGAACGATACCTTGGTAATTGGAGCGATACTCCTGCTTGACCGGGATGACGTAACGCTCATTCCGGATGGTGATGATAGCGTCGGAAAGCATTTTTTGTGCATTTCTTCCGCGGATAAGGCTCTCAAGCTTCTCCCTTATCCTGTTTTCGTTTCTTCTTTTTTGCAGCCTGATGCTCCTTAATTCCGGGCTTGCGGAATCAAGCACCTCACCGCCTTCATCAATGGCGTTCTTAATGTCTTGCTCCAACGGTGCCATCACGGCTATTTGATCGGCCTTTCCCGCTAAAATGGGTATTTCCAATCCGTTATCCTCAATAAGATCCTCGATAAAACGTTTCATTGAACGGCCTGTATGGATCGTACTTCCGATTTGTACAAGTTCGGCAGGATTCAGCACTCCGCCGATTTGTGTACGCTTAATATGCGGGTTGATATTAAAAATCCCGTCCAAAGGGGCATGCCCCTTTAATCTGAGTACATGCGCAGCTTCATCGGTCTCCTCCTGAAGCAAAACAACCTCCTCAAAAGATGTGGACGGCTTCAGATTTCTGATCCGTTCCGCTCCAAGCTCAGATGCTGCGAATTCCTCCAATTGCATGAGGATTTTATTAAATTCAAGCGTCTTCAATATTTTTTCATTCATGAACTTTGTTTTAAGTCCCCTTTCCAAAATGCCTAATCATTTCTTTGTAAAAACTTGGCCAATTCATCCGGCTTCCAAGTATTGATGACAGATGAGCCTTGAATCCAGCCTCTTCTGGCAAATGATGCGCCAAGCTGCATGAACTCAAGGTTTCCGATATTATGCGCATCCGTATTGATCACCAATTTCACACCCTGTTCCTGGGCATGCCTTAAATGTTCCGCAGCCAAATCCAGCCTTGCGGGATTGGCATTCAGCTCCAATGCCGTATCCGTCTCCTCTGCCAGCTCAATCAGCCCTTTAATATCAACATCATAGCCATCACGCCTTCCGATCAGCCTGCCAGTCGGATGAGCGATAATGTCCACATGTGGATTTTGCAAAGCGTTTCTCAAGCGCTCCATGATCTTTTTCCGTGGCTGTGAAAAGCTCGAATGTATGGATGCTATGACAATATCAAGTTCAGCCAGCAGTTCGTCTTCATAATCCAGACTTCCGTCCGGCAAAATATCCATTTCAATGCCCGATAAAATTAAAATATCGTCATACTTCTCATTTAGCTCTTTAATTTCCTCGTTCTGTCTTTTAATCCTGTCAACAGTCAGGCCGTTGGCCACTCTCAAAAATTGGGAATGGTCCGTGATGGCCATATATTGATAGCCCTTTTTCCGGCATGCTTCCACCATTTCCTCTATGGAAAAAGCTCCGTCCGACCAGGTTGTATGCATGTGAAGGTCGCCTTTTATATCTTCAATCCGGATTAATTTCCGGCTGCCGTCATACTCATCAACCTCTTTGCCATCCTCCCTGATTTCAGGCGGTATAAACGGCAAATCAAAGTGATGGAAAAAGTCGCTTTCCGATTGAAACGTTTTTATTTCACCTGTTTCGGAATTCTCCACACCATATTCGCTGATTTTTTCCCCTCTTGCTTTTGCAAGCTGACGCATGCGGACATTATGTTCCGCCGAACCGGTAAAATGATGCAAAGCTGTAGCAAATTCATGGGGAGCCACAATCCGGAAGTCGACGGAAATGCGGTATTGCCCGCCTTCCACCATTAGGGTCACTTTTGTATCCCCGCTTGCCGTAGCTTCTCCAAAACCTTCAAGTTCCAGCAATTGCTCTTTGACGGCCTGCGGATGTTCCGTTGCAATAATAAAATCAAGATCCTTGATCGTTTCCCTTACCCTCCTGAGGCTTCCCGCTCTCGAAAATTTCGAGATTTCCTTTATTTCTTTCAAGGAAGCTTCAATCAGCTCCGCAATCGGGATCATATATGAAATCGGCAGCCGATCCGGCTGCTTGCCCATTGAAGCCAGTGCCTCCATGATATTTTCTTCTGTTTTTTTGCCAAAACCTTTGATTGTCCTAAGCTTGCCCGCTTCGCAAGCTGCTTTCAGAGATTTGACATCAACAACATTAAGCTCTTTATATAATCTGGCGATGCTCTTGCCGCCAAGCCCGGGAATCTGCAGAAGGGGAATTAATCCTTTTGGCACTGTTTCCTGAAGTTCCTTAAGGACAGAAGAAACGCCGTCTTCAATAAATTCCTCAATGACGGCAGCTGTTCCCTTTCCGATGGACGGAATTTTTGTAAAGTCTTCGATTTCAGATAAACTTCTGTCATCCGCTTCCAATGAAGCAGCCGCTTTTCTGAAAGCGGCCGTCTTAAATGGATTTTCCCCTTTAAGCTCCATATAGACGGCAATCTGCTCCAATAAACGAATGACATCTTTTTTATTTACTCCCATTTCTGTCACCAACCGTTCTCCATTCTCCTGCCTCTCATTTTATCAAATAAGATTGCTAAAAGAAATGCGGATGAGCCCGTTTAGCGACGTACAAACTGGAGCACTCCGCAATGAGATAAAGGAAACACGGCGACGGAGGAGCCGATGTTGACTTATCGTAGTGGAGGAGTGTGAAGTTTGCTAGTCGCTGGGCTCTAAAGCTAGACATTAAAAGAAAAACTTCTCTTCGCAAAGAGAAGTCAGCTTTGGATATAGTCGATCCACAATTTTTTCAATTCAGCAGATAAAAAAGGTGTATAATTAATCATCCCTTTGGCAAGAAATGAACCATTGATTGCCTCCTGGATAGCCGGAATCGGCAGCAGTGCCGCGATATACAACAATATGAAAATCATCAAGTAAACTTCCAAAAATCCGAGAATGCCGCCGGCCCAGACATTCAACGTTTTTAAGATCGGGAGACTTGCAACAAAATCAAGCGCCGATCCAATGATGCCCAGTATTATACGAACAGCAAAAAAGATAATGACAAATGCTATGGCACGGTAAAAAGCCTCATCCATGCCTACTCCGTCAAAAACCATTTGCAATGTCTTCCCTGGATCAAGGTCCGGATACGGGATCCAAAGCCGGAGTTTCGGAGCCAAATCATCGTAATAAATATAAGCAACGATAAAGGCGGCGATAAAGCCGATCATATGAATCACCTGAAGGATGAATCCCCTTCTAAGACCGACAAAGAAACCAATGATCAAGATAATCAATAAAGCTAAGCTCAACATACGTATTTCATTCCTTTAGACGCGAAAGCTCTTGTTCCAGATGCTCCAGGCGCTCTTGAAGTTTGATTTGCTCATGGACAGCATTGACAGCCGTCAGAACGGCAAGCTTGCCGGTATCAAGATTGGGGTTCACCGATCGGATTTCCCGCATTTTCTCATCAACAAGCTCTGCGACCAGTCTCATATGCGCTGATGTCTCTGTCCCTGTAATGATATAATGTTGTCCATAGATTGTAACTGGAGTGCGGGTCTTTTCACTTGACGACAAAGTCATGCCCCCATTTCTTCATGTAAAGCTTGAAAAATATAAAACTACTTTTTCATGTAAAAAATCCTACCTTATATCATAACACGAATAAAAAAAGATGGGAATCATTTAAAAAATGAAGATCAGGAGAGTGCTGCCTTATGGCCAATACCGTTATTCAAACAACCTTTAAGGAAATTGAGAAGATGAAAGAATATTATCAGCCTTACCTTTCCGAAAAAAATCCACCTGGAAGTATTTTTTTTGCGAGGAAAAACGGCTGTGTCATTACTGCTTATAAATCAGGGAAAGTCATGTTCCAGGGAGCCGGAAACGAGGAAGAAGCGAAACAATGGGGCAATCCTGGCTTAAATCAAGCAAAAAACCCCGCTGCATCAAAGGTATCAGGAATGCCGCTGCCGGATAACATTTCGGAATTGTCAATCATCGGTTCGGACGAAGTCGGCAAGGGCGACTATTTTGGACCGCTTATTGTTGTAGCCGCATACGTAAAAGCTGATCAGATTCCCCTGATGAAAGAGCTTGGCGTAAAGGACTCAAAGCATCTGGCGGACTCCCAAATTATCAAGTTAGCCAAAGACTTGGCAACTTTTTTGCCATACAGCCTGTTAAAGTTGGATAATCAAAAATATAACAAGCTGCAGGCATCGGGCATGACGCAGGGAAAAATGACCGCCATCCTGCACAACCAGGCGCATAACCATTTACTTGAAAAAATTTCGCCCGAAAAGCCGGATGCCATTTTAGTCGACCAATTTGCCCAGGCTCCCGTCTATTACAAACACCTGAAAGGGCAAAAAATAATTCAAAGAGAGAAAGTCTATTTCAGTACGAAGGCGGAAGGCATCCATTTGGCAGTGGCGGCTGCATCAATCCTGGCACGCTACGCTTTCATCCGTGCTTTTGAGGATTTAAGCAAAAAAGCGGGATTTATCATTCCAAAAGGAGCAGGCGCCAAGGTTGATCAGGCTGCGGCAAGGCTCATTAAAGAAAAAGGTGTTTCCGCCTTGAACGAGTTTACGAAATTGCATTTTGCCAATACAGGTAAAGCGAAAAAGATTGCGGGGATATAAGTGAAAGGCTCGATCTGCGGGCATTGGCTCACGGGGCCGTTGTCCGGACAGCGCAGTTTCCTCCTTACACGGGCATTGGCTCACGGGGCCGTTGTCCGGACAGCCCGATTTTCTCCTTTCGCGGGCATTGGCTCACGGGGCCGTTGACCAGACAGCCCGGTTTTCTCCTTTCGCGGGCATTGGCTCACGGGACCGTTGTCCGGGCAATGCAGTTTCCTCCTTACACGGGCATTGGCTCACGGGGCCGTTGTCCGGACAGCCCGGTTTTCTCCTTTTGCGGGCATTGGTCCTACCGGTTTGTGTCAAATCTCGGAGGGTCATAAACGCTCATTTTCCTCTTGAGACTGCCCCGTTTTCGGTCTGGGAATAAGCGCCCAAAACAATATCATCGGAACTACATCTCCTCCATTCGACGGCCAAGATTCGGATACTTCTCCGCCACCTTTTCCATCTCCTCCAATGATTCATCCAATTCCATATGAAAGACATCGATATTATGGACATCGGATAAGAATTGGTATGCATCCGAAATATAGCCGGCCTGTCCATCAGTCAGCTTAATCGTGCTTTCTTTAAGGCCTTTCAACTGAGTAAATGAAAAATAAATATTTTCAAGCAATGATTGGGTTTTCAAGCCTGAACGATCCTTTTTCAGATACGTGGACGCAATGGCGTTTAGCTCCGTATAGCTCGAAAGGATGCGCTCGCTTTTTTCCACAAAAACGGTTGATTGATCTTTTGAAATAGCCTTATCTTTTTCTATTTGGCCTATCGGAATCTTGTTTAAAATATCCATTATACTTGCCTGCATGCTGTGTTGGTAACTTGTTGCCTTTTCTTCGGGAAAACCTTTGATCTCTGATCTTCCATATATGGTAAAAGTCGTAACAGCAATGAAAAATAAGCATAAATAGACAGGAAGCCGGTTCTTTTTCATGGCCTTGCCACCCTTCTGATCAAAATATCTAAAACGCCAATCAATTGACTATCCTAAAATAAATCGTTAGCATGTTTTTTAACGCGACGGATGAGAAGAGTCAGGTGATTCGTAATGACAGGAACAAAGAAAACGCATAAACCATGGGTTCTTGTTTTGACCGTAGGTCTCGGCACTTTATTGAACCCATTGAATTCATCGATGATTTCTGTGGCGCTGACAAGGATGCAGCAGGAGTTCGAACTCACATTTGCCGATGCTTCTTGGCTTATTTCTGTGTTTTATCTTGCCAGTGCGGCCGGCCAGCCTGTCATGGGAAAATTAAGCGATATGTTCGGCCCGAAGAGAATGTTTTTGGCAGGGCTTGTTACAGTGGCAGCCGCTTCAATGCTGGCACCGTTTTCTCCTAACTTTCCTTTTTTGCTTGGGTGCCGGGCTTTACAGGCGATTGGCAGCTCCACCCTATTTCCGAGCGGTATGAGCATTGTCCGGACAAGCATCACGAAAGGACAGGCGAAAGCCTTGGCAACGCTTTCGATTTTCGCATCGACATCCGCCGCTTTTGGTCCATCCATCGGCGGGCTCTTGATTGATTCATGGGATTGGCCCTCCATTTTCATTGTAAACTTTCCTTTTATCATTGTCTCATTTTTCATGGCCATTTTTATTTTACCTGAAAAAGGCCAGGGGAAGTTTGAACTGGCGCGCATCGACTTTCTTGGCATCACCCTGTTTATCATTGCAGTGATCGGCCTGATTCTGTTTCTCTTATCATTGGAAACGCATATTCATTGGTGGGCATTCATTGTCTTTATCGTTTCGTCCGTCAGTTTCTACTATTATGAAAAGAGGCAGTCGGAGCCTTTCATTGATGTCAGAGGACTGAAAAAGAATACGAACGTCACGCTGATTTATTTGCAGTTTATCACTATAAACCTTGTTTATTATTGTTACTTTTTCGGTTTCCCGACGTTTTTGCAGCAGGTGAAAAAATACAGCCCGGGAAATACCGGCTTAATTATGCTTGCCCTGGCGGGATTCGGCGTCATCGTATCGCCGTTCGTCGGCAGGCTGATTGACCGCCATGGACCTAAGCCTGCACTTATTACGGGATCTGCCATCCTGTTTTCCGGAACGGCCCTCCTGCTTACATTGCGTGAAACATCATCCCTTTTATGGCTTCTGGTCATCATGGCCGTTTTGGGAATGAGCAATGGATTCAGCAATATTTCCATGCAGACAGCCCTGTATGAGCATGTCAAACCGGAAGATACAGGCTCAGCATCGGGACTTTTCCAGACCAGCCGGTATCTGGGTTCCATTTTATCATCCAGTTTGCTGGGACTGGCTTTTAACCGCCATTTGGACATCCAGCACCTTCACAATGTTGCGATGATCTGCCTTATTTTCTGCCTTTTGGTATTCTATCTTTCCATCAGGCTTCCTGGGCGTGGAAAAGTGAAAGGACATTCCTAATCTAATTAGCGGTCTGACCCCCGGCGCGGTAACGCGTTAAAGTAGGATGAAACATTCCTTATTAAATTGGAGAGATTTTATGTGTATCATTTTTATTGCTTACCGTTACCATCCAAATTATAACCTGATCACAGCGGCAAACCGTGACGAGTTTTACAAACGTCCTGCCAAGCCTGCGCATTTTTGGGATGACCATCCGTCCATTTTGGCCGGCAGGGATCTGGAGCAGATGGGCACATGGATGGGGGTTACCCGGACCGGCAGATTTTCCGCCCTGACCAATTACAGAAACCCCTCAGAATTTGAAAAAACGGATAAAAAATCAAGGGGCCATATCGTTCGCGACTTTTTGGCAGGTGACGAAACCCCATTTAACTTTTTAAAAAACCTTCAGCAAGAAAGATTGCATTATAAAGGTTTTAATTTATTCGTTTCAGATGGGGACAGCCTTATGTATTACTCTAATATCGGCAACGAAATCAAACATCTGGAGCCTGGAATTTACGGGCTGAGCAATGACCAGCTTGATACTCCGTGGCCCAAAGTTGAAAAAGGCAGGCAGCAATTGAAGAAACTGCTGAAAAGCGGGTTGAACCATGAACGCCTCTTTGCCATTCTTGCTAATCAAGAGCCGGCTCCGGAAGAGGAATTGCCGCAAACAGGCATTCCCTTGAAGCTGGAAAAAACATTATCTTCAATCTTTATCAAAAGCCCCGATTACGGGACGCGCTGTTCAACTGTTCTGACGATTGACCAAGATCAATATGTCCGCTTTATTGAAAAGACATTTGGGCCAAACGGGAAGCATGAAAAAGATTTCACTTTTAAGCTGGAGAAAAGCTAAGAAGCTGCTATTTAGCCATAGCAGCTTCCTATTTTTTCGGCAAATGAATGACGACACCTTGGACAACACGAATGTTCTCATCATCAATCTGCCCTTCGCGCTCATCCTCTTTTTTACTCCAGTTTCCAATAAGACAAAAGAGTGCAATCCCGTAGCTTGTGAGCTGGATTGCCTTCAAAATACCGCCGCCAAGCTGCTGATCATAAACTGCTGTCAGCGATGGAAGCAGATCTCCAGCCACCGCCGCATACACCGGATAGTGCGACTCGCTAATCCCCACCAGAAGAAAAATACCGATTGGCATCAACAAAACTGAGTTTAAAAAGATATAAGCCACCCTCGTGAAATACGAGAATTTGCTGATTTCCGGCAATGGCATAATAATCGTCCACCACATCAAGAAACCGGTAATAATAAGAAAAGTCTGGCTGATGACCGAAAGGACTGGGCTCTGCTGAATAATGTTAAAAAGCTGTGGTGCAAAATAAGCCGTTAACGCTCCGTTAAAAAGCAATGCAGCCATCCATGGGTGTCCAAGCAGCTTAATGGTAAATTTAAGCCGGTGATTCCAAAAGTATTGCCTGGCCCATTGAGGAGGCATGCTTAAAATAAACAATGGCAGCACAATGAACAATATTGTCATGACCTCGATTACATGGGCGCTGAAAGAAAAATAATCGGCCGCAATTTTTAAAGGGCTTCCTTTGACTATGTAAAGCGAAAGTGCCGCTGTATAAAAATAGGCCATTTGTTTTTTTGTAACATTGTAATTGGAAGAATGTATGATTTTTTTTGCGTAAATGACAGAACTCAACGCTATGACTGCAAAAGTGATCGGGCTCCACAACTCGTACCAGGTAAAGCTTGAGAAAACATCAAAATTCACAGTAATCCTCCTCCCCCATCATGGATGGCCGTGGCAGCGCTCATTTTATCCATTTAGGATGAAACAGGTTATAAGGATATTCTATCACAATTTTGCAAAACGTCTCCCCTATCATTCAAGAAAAGCGCAAGGCGCCCGTCTATCGGCGCAAAGCTAGACGAGCGCTGAAGAAGGCGTAGT
>NZ_VEKZ01000055.1:0-27306 GCF_007681465.1 Siminovitchia fortis | reverse complement strand
TATCTCGTCGGAGGCACTCCAGTCTGTACGTCGATGGGCAAGGCGCTTGCGCTTTTCTTATTAAAAGCGGATAATGAAACCTTTTTTCTAATGTCCCGTAATACAATGGTATAAGAGATAAAGAGAAAGGAACGTGGGGAATGAGTTTAAAAAGGGTTTACGCAGCGGCAGGCATTTTGATTGCCGGAATTTTGCTCGTCGGTTCGCTTTTTACATCCTGGTATACGCTGGATGAATCGGACCAGGCGGTGATTTTAACGTTCGGCAGAGCCGGTGAAACGGTAACGGATCCTGGATTGCATTTTAAACTTCCATGGCCGGTTCAGCGGGTTGAAAAGCTTGCAAGGGAGACAAAGAGCCTCCAGTTTGGATTTAAAGAATCAGACGGGAAAAAGGAACTGTCCGATGAAACCAAAATGATTACAGGGGATGAAAATATCGTTTTGGCGGATCTTGTCGTCCAGTGGAAGATAACAGACCCCAAAAAATATTTATTTAATGCGGACAACCCCGAAGAGGTGCTGTATGATGCAACATCCGCATCATTAAGAAGTATTATCGGAAGTTCAAAAATCGATGATGCGCTCACCTCCGGAAAGGCCGAGATTGAAGGGAACGTCAGGGACCTGTTAACTTCACTTATGGAAAAATATGATGTCGGGATTTCCATATTGGCCGTCAAACTTAAAGATGTAGAACTTCCAAATAAAGAAGTCCGAAGTGCTTTTACAGCGGTAACGGATGCACGGGAAACGATGAACACGAAAATAAACGAAGCAAGAAAATATCAGAACCAGAAAATGAATGAGGCTGAAGGGGAAAAAGCCGCCATTATGTCAAAAGCGAAAGGGGAAAAAGCCGCAAGGCTGGAAACCGCACGCGGAGACATAGCTGTTTTTAATAAGCTTTATAAAGAATATAAAAGCAGCCCCGAGGTAACAAGGGAGCGTTTGACGATTGAGACGCTGGAGCAGGTTCTTCCGGAAACAGAGATTTACATCATGAACGATGACGGAAATACGTTGAAATACTTCCCAATCCGGCCAATGGAAAAAGAAGAGCCGCAACAGGCGGAGAAGACGGAGGGGGATGAGCAGCATGGACAAAAAAATAATTGATTTCGGTTCGCGCAAGGCTGCTGAAGTCGAATGGCGCAAATATACAAGATTTGGCCTATTCCTGATCATATTGATTGCCCTTCTGCTGATTTTGTTTTCCAGTCTGTTTGTAGTGAAAGAAGGGGAGTATAAGGTTATCCGCCAGTTTGGCGAGGTTGTGCGAATCAAGACGGAACCGGGGCTTGCCATGAAGGTGCCGTTTATTCAAAGTGTATCAACTCTTCCCAAATATCAAATGACTTATGATGTGTCAAAGGCGGAGATCAATACGAAAGACAAGAAAAGGATGATCATAGATAATTATGCGCTATGGAAAATCGTTGACCCGAAAAAGATGATTGCCAATGCGCGTACGGTGGAAAACGCCGAATCGAGAATGGAAGAATTCATTTATTCGGTTGTCCGGACGGAACTTGGCCAATTGAACTATGATGAAATTATTAATGATGAAAAATCCTCCCGTGGAAGCCTGAACGACAGGGTTACAGAAAAAGTCAATGAGCTGCTGTCAAAAGACGAATACGGTGTCGTTGTTACAGACGTTCGAATGAAACGCACAGACCTTCCAAATGAGAACGAAAATTCAGTCTATACCCGGATGATTTCCGAACGTGAATCAACAGCCCAGGAATATTTGTCAAGAGGGGACGCGAAGAAAAACGAGATAACCGCAGAAACTGATCGGAAAGTAAGGGAAATGCTCTCCAAAGCGCAGGCTGATGCGGAAGTGATCCGCTCTGAAGGAGAAGGGGAAGCCGCTAAAATCTACAACGAAGCTTTTTCGAAAGACCGGGAATTCTATCAGCTTTACAGAACCCTGGAGTCCTATAAAAAGACAATCGGCGAAGATACAGTTATCGTACTGCCGGCTGATTCTCCATATGCAAGATTGCTAATGGGGTATACGAAATGATCGAAGTGCCGGGGCAAGAGTACCCGGCATTTTAGTTTGAAAATGGGGTCAAGTGATTTCCTGGAGGGATGAAAATTGAATAAGGCGCTTTTACATGTGGAAGGGCTCGTGGTATTAGCCTTAAGTCTATGGATTTATGGATATAACCAATTCAGTTGGATATTGTTTATTGTACTTTTATTTGCACCGGATCTTTCAATGTTTGGATATTTAATCAATAATAAAATCGGTGCAATCATATATAATGTATTCCATACATATACGGTAGCAATGATTGTTATATTCTTTGGCCTATTATTTGTCAGTTCAACAACCTTGGCAATCGGTTTAATATGGGTATCCCATATAGGTATGGATAGGATGTTCGGCTATGGATTAAAGTACCCCACAGAATTTAAGGATACCCATTTGAATCGGGTATAATCTTATTCTTTATTTTCGAACGAGTTTGTCCAGGAGTGAGGCATCATAAATTTTTAATACGATTAAGCTTTAATTCATGCTCAGCTGTTTTTTGAAAGGTGTATATAATATCTGACTCCAAATGGCTCAGCGTATGTTTCACTTCTTTGAATCGTTGGGTCATTTCCTCACGGGTGCTCTGTTGTTCGGTCTGGATGATTTGAAGTGCCGCTCTTGTCTCGGTCCGGAAGTCTTTCAATTCGGAATCAATGTTCTCAACCCAGTTTCAATGCTCCAAATTCAGTCCAACTTCTTATCCATCAGAATTAACGAAGGGGAACAAGAGTTGCTATTTAAATTTTCAAATAACTCAATAAACAGATCATCTTTAAGTAAAACTCCTTTCCTCTACCCGCTCTTTTTTTCACATTCCCGAACACACATGCTAGAATAAAAATATCAGACAGGCGGACGCTCTGCTTGCTTAGGAGGTATTTGGCTTGGGAAAAAATAGTAAGAAATTAATGCTCATAGACGGGAACAGTGTTGCCTATCGCGCTTTTTTCGCTTTGCCGCTGCTGCATAACGAAAAAGGGGTTTATACAAATGCGGTCTACGGCTTCACTACGATGCTGATGAAAGTGTTGGAGGAAGAGAAGCCGACCCATATTTTGGTCGCGTTCGATGCCGGGAAGACGACGTTCCGCCATGAAACGTACAAAGAATATAAAGGCGGCCGCCAAAAAACTCCGCCGGAGCTTTCCGAACAGTTTCCATTTCTGAGAGAGCTGCTGGATGCTTATGGAATAAAACGGTACGAACTTGAAAATTACGAGGCGGACGATATCATCGGCACCCTTGCAATCGAGGCGGAAAAAGACGGCTATGAAGTAAAAGTCATTTCCGGCGACAAAGACTTGACCCAGTTGACGACCGACCATATAACAGTGGGGATTACGAGAAAAGGCATTACAGACATCGAAAATTATACTCCGGAACATATCAAAGAAAAGTACGGTCTCACACCGGAACAGATCATTGATATGAAAGGTTTGATGGGAGACCAGTCAGATAATATTCCCGGCGTTCCCGGAGTCGGCGAAAAAACGGCCATCAAATTGTTGAAGGAATTTGGCACCTTGGAAAATCTCCTCGGATCTATCGACAAGGTCAGCGGTCCCAAATTAAAGGAACGTCTGGAAGAATTTAAAGACCAGGCTGTCATGAGCAAGGAGCTCGCCACTATTTCAACGAAAGCACCTATTGATGTCAATATGTCCGATTTGATGTATGAAGGCTATAACCTTGCTGTACTGAGATCCCTTTTCCAGGAGCTTGAGTTCAATTCCCTTCTCGGAAAGCTTGAAGGCGGCGATGAGGAAACTGAAGACCAACCGGAAAATGAAGCAATTGAATTTCAGACGGCCGAGTCAATAGCAGAAGGGCTTTTTGCCAATCATATGGCTCTATATGTGGAGATTCTTGAAGATAATTACCATACAGGCGCGATTGCCGGCTTTGGCCTTTCAAGCGAAAAGGGAAATGTTTTCCTTCCAGCTGAAACAGCATTGAAATCGAAAGTTTTTAAAAAATGGGCGGAAGACGAAACAAAGAAAAAGCAGGTTTATGACGGGAAGCGGTCGATTGTTTCTTTAAGAAGGCACGGAATTGACTTGAAAGGGATTGATTTTGACCTGCTCCTTGTCTCTTATTTGCTTAACCCTTCTGAATCGACAACGGATTTTGCAGGCGTCGCGCAGCGCCACGGTTATACGAACGTGCAAGCGGACGAAGCGGTTTACGGAAAAGGTGCCAAGAAAAAAGTGGCCGAAGGAGATATTCTGGCTGAGCACCTTTCCAGAAAGGCACTGGGGATTGCCTCTTTATATAAGCCTTTGCTTGACGAACTGGATAAAAATGAACAGCTTGATCTTTTCTATGACTTGGAGCTTCCACTGTCATTCATCCTGGCGGATATGGAATACACAGGCGTCAAGGTGGACATCGAACGGCTGAGGGATATGAAAGCCGAAATGGCGGAACGTCTGTCACAGATAGAAGAAAAAATATATAATCTTGCCGGAGAAAAATTCAACATCAATTCGCCAAAACAGCTTGGAGTCATTTTATTTGAAAAACTGGGCCTGCCTGTCATCAAGAAAACAAAGACAGGGTATTCCACCGCGGCGGATGTTTTGGAAAAACTGGCACCTGCACATGAAATTATCCAAGAAATCCTGAACTACAGACAGCTCGGAAAGCTGCAGTCAACCTATATAGAGGGTCTGCTTAAAGTGGTGCATAAGGATTCTGATAAAGTCCACACCCGCTTTAACCAGGCATTGACACAAACCGGAAGATTGAGTTCGACGGATCCGAATCTGCAAAACATCCCCATCCGTTTGGAGGAAGGACGAAAAATCCGCCAGGCCTTTATTCCTTCGCAGGAAGACTGGGTGATATTTGCCGCGGATTATTCGCAGATTGAACTCAGGGTTCTTGCCCATATTGCGGAAGACGAAAAACTGATGGAAGCCTTCAGGGAAGATATGGATATCCACACAAAAACGGCGATGGATGTTTTTCATGTCAGCAAGGATGAAGTGACATCCAATATGAGACGCCAGGCAAAAGCGGTCAACTTTGGGATCATCTATGGAATCAGCGATTACGGACTTTCACAAAACCTGGGAATTACTCGGAAAGAAGCCGGCACATTCATTGACCGGTACCTTGAGAGCTTCCCCGGTGTACGGAATTATATGAAGGACATTGTGATGGACGCCAAACAAAAAGGCTATGTATCGACACTTCTTCATAGAAGGAGGTATATCCCGGAAATTAACAGCAGGAATTTCAACATCAGAAGCTTTGCGGAACGGACTGCAATGAACACCCCGATTCAGGGAAGTGCGGCTGATATCATAAAAAAAGCAATGATCGATATGTATAAAAAGCTTGAAGAAGAAGGCTTGAAGACACGCCTTTTACTTCAGGTGCACGACGAATTGATATTTGAGGCCCCTAAAAATGAAATCGAAAAGCTGGAAAAATTGGTCCCCGACGTGATGGAACATGCGCTGGAACTCAAGGTTCCGCTGAAAGTCGATTATTCATACGGGCCGACATGGTATGATGCTAAATAGGAAAGCAGAGGTGCCTGTCCATCGACGTACAGACTGGAGCGACTTCGACGAGATAAAGGAAACACGCGAAGCAAAGCGGAGCGATGTTGACTTATCGTAGGAGAAGGAGTGAAGTCTGCTAGTCGATAGGCACCGGAGCTAGACATTGAACATACCCTTTTTTAAGGAATACTTATAAATAAATCAATCAACAAAGCTTAAACATCAGGGAGTGAGAAGATGCCGGAGTTGCCGGAAGTTGAGAATGTAAGAAGGTCGCTGCTTCAGCTGGTACAGGGGAAAACCATTCAAAGCGTTGAATCCGGCTGGCCCAAAATCATCAAGCAACCTCTTGAAGTTGAGCAATTTTATGATGCTTTGTCAGGGCAGACAATCCATGATTTACAACGAAAAGGGAAGTTTCTGATTTTCATGCTTGATGATTATTCGCTCGTTTCACATTTAAGGATGGAAGGCCATTACAGTGTGAACAAATGTGGGGACCCGGCGGATAAGCATACACATGTGACATTCAAGTTTTCCGACGGAACGGAGATGCGTTACCGGGATGTACGGAAGTTCGGGACGATGCATTTATTTAAAAAAGGTGAGGAAAATAAAGAATTGCCTTTGGCGAAGCTTGGTCCCGAGCCATTTTCACCTTTATGTTCACCGGAATATCTCAAATCGGAGTTTCAGAAAACGGAACGGATTATAAAGGCTGTACTGCTGGACCAGTCCATCGTGGCCGGGCTTGGAAATATTTACGCAGATGAGGTTTTATACAAGGCGAAAATACATCCGGAACGGAAAGCCAAAACATTGACGGAAAAAGAAATCGGGAAACTGTGCCATGAAATGGTACAGACGTTGGAAGACTCCATCTCTGCAGGAGGAAGCTCGGTCAATACTTATATGGATTCAATGGGCTTGAGCGGTTCCTACCAGGAAAGGCTTCAAGTTTATGGGCGGAACGGTGAAGCGTGCATCGACTGCGGAACCATCCTGGAAAAAACGAAAGCCGCAGGGCGCGGGACGCATTTTTGTCCAACATGCCAAAAAAATTCATAACAATTCAGCTTTTTAACCATCAGCAAGCAACCTTCATATAATAATTTATCGCAATTTGAAGGGGAAGGAGCTTGCAGATGGGCTATATATTTTCGCTTTTATTATTAGCAATTGCCATCAGTCTTGACAGCTTTGGAGCCGGATTGGCGTATGGGTTGAGGAAAATTAAGATTCCTCTAAAGTCGATTATGATTATTGCATTTTGTACCGCTTTATCGCTTGGAACGGCCATGCTTTTCGGACAGCTGATCCAAGGGTTCCTGTCTCCTGTAGCCGCCAACCGAATCGGAGGGGCGATCCTTATTGCAATCGGCGGCTGGGTTATTCTTCAGTTTATCAGATCTGAAAAGGAACAGGCGGGCCATCAGGAGAAATTGGAGTTTAAATGGGAAATCAAATCGCTTGGAATTGTCATCCATATTTTAAAAAAACCGACCAGGGCCGACTTCGATTCTTCGGGAACGGTCACAGGAGTTGAAGCATTCATGCTTGGGGCGGCGTTGTCTCTTGATGCTTTCGGAGTGGGGATCGGTGCAGCGATGCTCGGGTTCAGCCCGATCATTTTATCCGGAGCGTCAGCCTTGATGGGCGGATTGTTTTTGTCTGCAGGCATCGCTTTTGGCGGATTATTTGCCCACATGCGCGCCATACAGAAATTCACCTTTTTTCCGGGTGTACTGTTGATAGTCATCGGACTTTTAAAAATGTAAACGAAAGAGGCAGGCAAATGGCTTTTATTGTAGGATTAACAGGAGGAATTGCAAGCGGGAAAAGCACGGTTTCCAAGCTTTTGGAAAAACGGGGCTTTGCCATTGTTGACGCAGATATTGCAGCAAGAAAAGTTGTGGAGCCGGGCGAAAGGGCATATATGGACATTGTTGAGGCGTTTGGCAGCAGAGTCCTTTTGGAAGACGGAACGCTTAATCGCGCCAAACTGGGTTCGATTGTTTTTCAAAACGAAGAAGAACGAAAGAAATTAAATGCCATCGTCCACCCTGCCGTCCGGAAAAAAATGAAGGATTGGCAGGAAGAAGCAATTGAATCCGGGAAACAGACCGTTATTCTTGATATTCCCCTCCTTTATGAAAGCAAATTAACCCATCTTGTTGAAAAAACAATTGTGGTCTTTGTCAATGAAGAGACCCAATTAAAAAGGTTGATGGAAAGAAATGCTTTTACAGAGAAAGAGGCGAAATCAAGAATCGCATCCCAAATGCCTTTACGGGAAAAAGTGGAATTGGCCGATGCGGTGATCGATAACAATGGGAGCATTGAAGAAACTGAAACGCAGCTGGACCAGCTGATTGAAAAATGGAAAATGAAACCTTGAACGGGAGCGAATGGGCGCTCCCTTTTTTGGTTATTTTAACGGTAAAAGTCATCATTTTGTTCTTTCTTTTTAACTTAAATATGTTATACTATTTACGATCATATGAAATTAAGTATAACACTATATAGGGGGATCCCGGTTATTATGAAGGCTAATGTAGCAATTAATGGATTTGGCCGTATCGGCCGCATGGTTTTTAGAAAAGCGATCATGGAAGACCGTTTTAATATTGTTGCGGTCAATGCAAGCTATCCTGCTGAAACACTTGCTCATTTAATCAAATATGATACAACCCACGGCACTTTTGATGCCGATGTAAAAGCTAAAGAAAACGCTTTGGTGGTAAATGGAAAAGAGATTAAATTGTTAAGCAGCCGAAATCCTTTGGAGCTTCCTTGGGGAGAGCTCGGTATCGATATCGTCATTGAGGCTACCGGAGTATTCAATTCCCGCGACAAAGCGGCAATGCATCTTGAGGCAGGAGCGAAAAAAGTTGTTTTGACTGCTCCCGGTAAAAACGAAGATGTAACGATCGTCATGGGAGTTAACGATGGTGATTTGAATATCGATAAGCATGACATCATTTCCAATGCATCTTGTACAACAAACTGCCTGGCACCTGTGGCAAAAGTGATTGACGATGCATTTGGCATTGAAAACGGTCTGATGACAACTGTCCATGCGTATACAAACGACCAAAAGAATCTCGATAACCCGCATAAAGATTTGCGCCGGGCACGTGCATGCGCCCAATCCATCATTCCTACAACAACAGGGGCGGCAAAAGCATTGTCACTTGTATTGCCTCATCTGAAAGGTAAATTGCATGGGATGGCACTGCGTGTACCGACACCTAACGTGTCACTCGTTGACCTTGTTGTAGATGTTAGACGTCCGGTAACAGTCCAGGATGTGAATAAAGCGTTTGAAACAGCTGCAAAGGGTCCGTTAAAAGGCATTTTGTCCTTTACGACTGAGCCGCTTGTTTCTATCGATTTCAATACTAATCCGAACTCAGCCATCATCGACGGCCTTTCAACCATTGTTATGGACGAAACTAAACTGAAAGTACTTGCATGGTATGACAACGAGTGGGGATACTCCTGCCGCGTAGTAGACCTTGTCTCCTATGTAGCATCATTGCTTGATAAAAAAGAAGCAAAAGCTGGTTAATGTCAAATAAATGAAGGGACAGATCCGCGGTGGGCCTGTCCCTTTTATATTTAGTTATATAGTTCAACACTATTTTGGCAAGCCGATCTCATTCAAGGGATAAAACCGGAATTTCACTTCGCCTATCACTGAGTCATATGAAATTAGACCGAATGTGCGGCTGTCCTTACTGTTTAAACGGTTGTCCCCCATTACAAACAGCATATTATCAGGGACTTTGCTTTTCCCCGTTTTCTCAAGCAGAGAAAAGTCTTCGGTGAGGCTGTTGCTTGGACTGATTCTTTTATTTTCATCTAAATAAGGTTCTTTATACGCCTTTCCATTTATATAAAGTACATCGTTTTTCACTTCAATGCTGTCTCCTGGCAGTCCGATCACACGCTTGATGTAATGTTCATTCTCAATATCTGGCGCATCGAATACAATCACATCAAATCGCTGAATTTTGGACGTTTTACTGATGACGACTTTATCGTGATCCAGGAAGGAGGGCGACATCGACTCTCCAAAAACAGTGATGGGCGAGAAAAGAAATTGCCTGCAAATAAACGCGAGGATGATCGCAACTATGAACGATTTGGCCCACGAAATCATTTCTTTTTTTGTATTTTCCTTCATGTCTTTCCCTCCAAAAAGCTTTTTTGATATATTTACTGTATACCATTTAAACAAATATCAACAGATGTTTTTTGAAAATTATTTTTCCAAATGCTATTTTACCGGGTTTGTTTTTCTCCTTTTTCTTTCCACTTCAATTGCTGTATAATGAGGAGAAGCACTCATGAACGGAGCTGAAGAAGATGAAATGCCCTTCATGCAAGCATAATGGCACGCGTGTCGTGGATTCTAGGCCGGCAGATGAATGGAGATCAATCAGAAGAAGGCGTGAATGTGAGCGGTGCTCCTATCGTTTCACAACTTTTGAGCGTGTGGAAGAGACGCCCCTGATCGTAATCAAAAAAGAGGGGACCCGCGAAGAGTTCAGCAGAGAGAAGATTTTGCGCGGTTTAATCCGGGCCTGTGAAAAAAGGCCGGTTGCATTGGAACAGTTGGAAACAATCACCAACGAGATTGAAAGTGAACTGCGAAACATGGGACAATCTGAAGTCAATTCGGAAGCAATCGGGGAAATGGTGATGGATAAACTTGCCAAAATCGATGAGGTCGCCTATGTCCGTTTTGCCTCGGTATACAGGCAGTTCAAAGATATCAATGTATTTTTGGATGAACTGAAAGATTTAATTAAAAAAGATTAGTGAGAGTGTGTTTGGCTTGAAACAATATTGGAACGAGGTCCAGCCTATAGATAGTTTTTATGCAGCGATGAATGGCCATATTTGCGACCACGACAAGAAAGTCATCTCCTTCTTGTATCAGCCTTTGATGGGAGTTAACTGCACGAATCTGTATACGACGCTGGCTTACATGGTTGAAGAAAATCGTCTATGGTCCGAAGAGTGGAACCATTATCATCTCATGGGGTTGCTGGGCTTGAATATGGATGATATTTACCATGCGCGTTTGAAGCTGGAAGGCATGGGGCTGCTGAAGACATTCCTCAAAGAATCGGACGGTCACAGGGTTTATATTTATGAACTGCAGCCCCCGCTGTCAGCGGAACAGTTCTTTACCGACGGCATGCTGAATATTTATTTATACCAAAAGCTCGGGCAAACCCATTTTCTTAAATTAAAGAGAGCTTTTTCCGATTCAGCCATTAATAAAGAAGAATTTGCAGATGTCACCCGCTCTTTTCAGGATGTCTATACGTCCATGAGCGTTCACGCGCTGAAAAACTTCGAGGGCCAGGAACACAGCTCGCCGGACCCGGACATGAGGTATATTCACCGCGAAAAGGCGGAACCGATACATATTTCCACAGATAGCTTTAATTTTGACCTGCTCCTATCCGGCCTGACCACTGCCATGGTTCCAAGAAAAGCTTTTACTTCAGCAGTCAAGGACACTATTACCAAACTTTCTTTCTTATATTCTATTAACGAAATCGATATGCAAAAAGTTGTCCTTTCAAGTATAACGCCAGACGATAAAATTGATTTGGACGAGTTGAGAAAGGCGGCACGTGACTGGTACCAGATGGAAAATGACGATCAGCTTCCGCAGCTGGTCAATCGCCGGCAGCCCGTCATGTACCGGGAGAGTGATGGTGCAGGTTTATCAAAGGAAAGCAAACTCATTTTTTATTTGGAGACGACTTCGCCGCGGCAGCTTTTAATTGATCTGTCCGAAGGGGCTCAGCCGGCCATGTCCGATTTGACAGCGGTGGAAGAAATCATGCTGGGCCAGCAGCTTGAACCGGGGGTCATGAATGTGCTGATCCATTATGTCATGTTGAAGACAGATATGAAACTGTCAAAGAATTATATGGAGAAGATTGCTTCACATTGGGCACGCAAAAAGATCAAGACGGTAAAAGCCGCCATGGAGCTTGCAAAAAATGAACATCGGCAATATCAGACGTGGGCAAATGAAAAGAATGAACGGAGTCAAAGGCGCAAAACGCCTATCCGTACCGAAAAGCTTCCGGACTGGTTCGTTCTTCAGGAACAGGAACAACCGGAAGTGAAAACAAAAACGGCAACCGTAAAACATGATCCTGACATGGAAGAAAGAAGGCGCAAGCTGGAAGCTATCCAAAGGAAGTATCGAAAAAATGGAGGTGAAAAAGGTGGAAAGCATCAATAAAACGATGCAAAGGCTGTACCAGGCACCTGAATTCCGGAAAAGATACGAAGATTTAAAGCAGGAAGTGCTGGAGAATCCCGATATTCAGGCTTTTTTAGAGGAAAATAAGCACGCAGTCACTGATCGGATGATTGAGACCAATTTAATGAAACTGTATGAATACAAGTCCCAGACGATTAATTGCAACGATTGCCCCGGCCTTTCCGGATGTATGAATATCATGAAGGGCTATGAGCCTTCACTTGTCATTGAAAGTAATAGAATTGACATTCATTACCGCCCATGCCCTGAAAAAATCCTGGATGACGAGCGGCGGAAAACAAGGAAGCTGATCGAAAGCTTCTACATGCCGAAAGATATTCTGAATGCTTCCTTTGCCGATTTTTCATTGGACAGTGAAGGCAGGCTGGATGCGTTTGAATACGCCGAGCGGTTTACGGCCGAGTACACACAAGGAAGCAGTATGAAAGGACTTTACCTGCACGGGGAATTTGGTGTCGGCAAATCCTATTTATTGGGGGCCATCGCCAACCAATTGGCGGAAAAAGGAATTTCATCGCTGATTGTGTATGTTCCGGAGTTTCTTCGGGAAATGAAACAGTCGCTTGGGGACCAGACATTGAATGAAAAACTGGAAACGGTGAAAAAAGCACATGTCCTTATGCTTGATGATATTGGTGCAGAAGCGATGTCGAGCTGGACCAGAGATGAAATTTTGGGCTCGATCATGCAATATAGGATGCACGATCAGCTTCCCACCTTTTTTACATCGAACTTTGATTACAGCGGTTTGGAACATCATTTGACCTATACGCAAAGAGGGGAAGAGGAAAAAATGAAAGCACGGCGATTGATGGAGAGAATCAAATTCCTTTCCCTTCCCGTCAAATTGGGCGGGCCGAATCGGAGACATTTTTAAAAGTTCGGCGACGGACAGGATGTCCTAGTGCCGCCGACGCCACAGGATGTGGCGGTTTAAGGCGGCCAGCGCTTGTCGCCCCTAAGCGGGCCGCCCTTCGCTTTTCCATTGTCCAGCTCCGGGCGGCAGGGGCTCGAGGTCGCTTCGGAAAAACCAATGAAGGCAAAGAACGCTTTCAAAGGTTTTTCCTGCACCGCTTGTCGCCGATAAGCAGGCACTCTCCGCCTTTCCTTATCCTTTATCTCGTCAGGAATCGTCCAGTCTGTACGTCGCTAAACGAGCGCCTCCGCTTTTCCATTGTCCAGCTCCGGGCGGCAGGGGCTCGAGGTCGCTTCGAAAAAAACAATGAAGGCAAAGAACGCCTTCACTGTTTTTTTCTCCAGCGCTTGTCGCCCCTGAGCGGCCGCCCTCCGCTTTTCCAAGTACCCTCAAATGGGTACTTTTTTCATGTCCAAGGCATAGCCGGGACGTGCCCCCCATATACATGAATCAACGGTATGAATGTGTAAGCCAAAGGAGGGGCCCGGCATGGATATCATCCTTTTATGTGAAGAAGAAGCTGTTCAGCTGCAAACTTTTTTTCTTAAACACGGCTTGAAAGAGCCATTTGCAAAACAACAGGATGCTTTTGTTTTTTCATTGCCTGATAAAGAATACTATATGGATATGCTTGCCTATTTCATCATTCATGTGAAAAGAGGCGAATTCCTTCATAAGATACTTTCCAAAAAATTTTATTATGAAAATGAGGAAGAATGCGAGCAAATTATTGAGATTGTATCTGAAATGTGCAGCGGAAAGAGGGAAGAATTAACCGCATTGGCAGGAAAAATAAATGAATTTGAACTGGTCAGGAATGCAGTGGGGTCTCTTCTGGACTCATCAACTTCTGTACTATTTGATTCCCTTTGGACTTTCAGGCTAAAAAAATATCAGGAGACATTGATCCGATATTTGCATGTGGCCATTGATGAATACAAGATGGAGCAGGAATATCAGATGTTCATTAATATGCTGAGGGAATATTTAAAGGACCGTACGCCAATAAAGAAAATGGTGCATCTTTTAATTGATGATGAAATAACATTTTATGATGAGCATTTTCACGCCATGGAAAAAAAGCAAGTCATAGACATGGTTGACCGCCGCCTGCTTGCGATTCATCCTGTATATATCGATTCAGCCGTCATTGCACCGCTTTTATCCATGGCTCCTGAAAAAATAATTCTTTATACTCCTTACGAGGAGAAGCCGCTTGTCAGGACCCTTGTCAACATTTTTGAAGAGAGAATGGTCATCCTTCCTCCGGTCCAGAAAACCAAATAAATGAATCCTCTTGATTTTCCGCAAGCAACATTCTATAATACGTACATAATCAAATGAACCTAACAGTTATGACAAGGACAAGAGTATTCTTTTACGGTTTACAGAGAGGGAAGGCCAGCTGAAAGCTTCCTAACACGATTTGAATACTTACCGCCTTCGAACTCCGGCCATGAAATGTTAAGTAGTGGGCGGCGGACCAAATCCGTTATTTATTCTAAGTCATGAGACGGCCAAGCCGTTTTGTGAAAATTAGGGTGGAACCACGTGCTCAAAACTCGTCCCTTTCCCAGGGGCGGGTTTTTTATTTTAAATAAAAGAAGAAGGAGTAGATTGCATGTCTGAACAAATACAAATCACTTTTCCAGATGAGTCCGTCAAGGAGTTTCCTTTGGGGACTACAACGGAAGAGATTGCAGCTTCCATCAGCCCGGGTTTAAAGAAAAGTGCTGTTGCCGGAAAATTGAACGGCAAAATGATTGACCTGAGAACTCCCATCCACGAGGATTGCTCCATTGAAATCATTACTCCCGGAAGCGAAGAAGCCCTTGAAGTGCTTCGCCACAGTACAGCCCATTTAATGGCGCAGGCAGTATCAAGGCTTTATCCCGGTGTGAAGCTTGGTGTCGGGCCGGTCATTGAAAACGGATTTTATTACGATATGGATATGGAGCATTCTTTGACACCGGATGATTTGCCTGTCATTGAGAAAGAAATGAAAAAAATCATCAATGAAAACTTGGAAATCGTTCGGAAAGAGGTTACAAGGGATGAAGCGAAAAAGCTGTTCGCACATGATGAGTATAAGCAGGAACTGATTGATGCCATTCCCGCGGATGAAAAAGTGACAATCTACGAGCAAGGGGAGTTTTACGATTTATGCCGCGGCGTCCATGTCCCTTCTACCGGCAAAATCAAGTTTTTTAAATTGTTGAGCATTGCCGGTGCCTACTGGCGCGGGGACAGCAACAATAAAATGCTGCAGCGCGTATATGGAACTGCATTTTTTAAGAAAAGCGATCTTGAAGAGCATCTGAAAATGCTGGAGGAAGCGAAAGAGCGCGATCACCGCAAGCTTGGAAAAGAGCTTGGCCTGTTTACAAATTCACAAAAAGTGGGGCAGGGGCTCCCGCTTTGGCTTCCAAAAGGCGCTACAATCCGCAGGGTCATTGAGCGCTATATTGTGGATAAAGAAGTGGAGCTTGGCTACGATCATGTATATACTCCGGTTTTGGGAAGTGTCGACTTGTATAAAACAAGTGGACACTGGGACCATTATCAAGAGAATATGTTTCCTATCATGGACATGGACAATGAACAGCTTGTATTGCGTCCGATGAACTGCCCGCACCATATGATGGTGTATAAAAACGAAATTCACAGCTATCGTGAATTGCCGATCAGGATTGCAGAGCTTGGCACAATGCACCGCTATGAAATGTCCGGAGCATTGTCAGGACTCCAGCGTGTCCGCGGCATGACACTAAATGATGCTCATATTTTTGTCCGGCCTGATCAAATTAAAGACGAGTTCATCCGGGTAGTGCAGCTGATTGAAGAAGTGTACCGTGATTTTGGTATTGACGATTATTCATTCCGCCTTTCCTACCGTGATCCTGAAGATAAAGAGAAATACTATGATGATGATGAAATGTGGGAAAGAGCGCAATCCATGCTCAAAGCAGCCATGGATGAAATGAAGCTGGATTATTATGAGGCTGACGGGGAAGCGGCGTTCTACGGACCGAAGCTTGATGTCCAGGTGAAGACGGCCCTTGGCAAGGAGGAAACATTGTCAACTGTACAGTTGGACTTCCTGCTTCCTGAAAAACTTGATTTGACATATGTCGGCGAAGACGGCAAGCAGCACCGCCCGGTTGTCATTCACCGTGGAGTCGTTTCGACAATGGAACGGTTTGTCGCCTTTTTGATCGAGGAATACAAAGGGGCATTCCCAACATGGCTGGCTCCGGTCCAGGTCCAGGTGATCCCTGTATCTCCGGATGCGCATTTCGATTATGCCAAACTCGTCACTGACAAACTGAAAGCAAGTGGTTTACGTGTGGAAATGGATAAGCGCGATGAGAAAATCGGCTATAAAATCCGTGAAGCACAAATGCAGAAAATCCCTTACATGCTGGTCGTCGGAGACAACGAAGTCGAAGCCGAAGCAGTCAACGTGAGAAAATACGGAGAGAAGAAGACCGAAACAGTCCCATTGAAAGAATTCATCAACCGTATCCTGGAAGAAGCCGGGGGACAGTCCCTTAATGAGGTAACGCGTTAAAGCGGCGGGGGACAATCCCCATTAGAAAAGCGCAAGCGCCTTGCCCATCGACGCACAGACTGGAGTGCCTCCGACGAGATAAAGGAAACACGGCGAGGAACGAGCCGATGTTGACTTATCGTAGGAGGAGGCGCGAAGTCTGCTAGTCGATAGGCGCTGGAGCTAGACAACAAAAGGCTTTGTTCAAAATTTTAAAGCTAAAACATCTTATGCTTTCTTACTCAGTAAAAAATCAGGTGAAGAAGAACAGTTTCGTTTTTCTTCACCTGATTTGTTTTAAGACATCCTATTTTCTATCCTCAAATTCTTTTTTCGTTCCGTTTTTCATCGTATAGTCCAGTTCGAATTTTGTATAGTTGTCATCAAGCTGGAATGTGTCAAGGATTTGCTGGATGGCGTCTTCCTTTGTTGTGTTTTCATCGATTCTTACGTCTTGCATTAATGTGTATAATGTCTGGAATGCTTCTATTCCTTTAAGCTTCTTATCATGCACAGAGTCATTCAATTCCGCCCGGTAAGAGCCAGAACCGGCATCCTTTTCTTCATATTCAAAATCATACTCCATGTCTGGGGCATAGTCGATTTCCAAATCGAATTTCGTATATGGGAAATTGTCCATAAGCTTTTTGGCGTTCATATCCTGGACATTTCCGTCATCGGATTTGTTGCCGCTGTCTTCTTTGTTGATCTGATCGTCATTCGTTGTTGCATTTTCATTTGGCGGCGGGACTACCTGCTCCTTTGGATGGTTATCCACGGATGGATCGTTTGAGCAAGCGGCCAATCCAATAGCGAACAGGGGTATCGAAATGGAATAGATCCATTTTTTCATATGAGTGAGCCTCCTTGTAACTTGACCTATCTATATAAAGTTTTTCCCGATCCTTGAAAAATAAACATTGCGGGCTGGACATAAATTTGGTATGATTAACAACGTTGTTATCACAAGGCTTCAAATGCCTGTCATTTGACAAATTTATGTAGCCATGGTAAACTAATAGAGGTTAATCGAATACTTGTTTGTGTAAGAAGGAGCTGCCCGCTTCTCGCCTGATTGACGCATCCATGCTGTTGACAGGTTATGAATGTATAGCAATTATCCATACGTTATGTATGATTAAGTGCGGGCCCTTTGCGGCCCGCATTTTTTATGGACCAGACTTGATAAAGATAGGCGAAAAGACTCATAGGACCGGAATAGATCAGCCCTATTTTTACTCAAACTCAGTATTCTTGAAAATACCTTGGAGGTGGCTAACTATTAGCAAAGATATGTTTGTGAATGAAGGCATTCGTGCCCGTGAACTTCGTCTCATTGACCAAAATGGTGAACAGGCGGGTGTCAAAACCCGCAATGAAGCGCTGGATATCGCTGCGCGTGCAAACCTTGATCTTGTATTGGTGGCGCCGAACGCAAAACCCCCGGTGGCCAGAATCATGGATTATGGGAAATATCGTTTTGAACAGCAGAAGAGAGAGAAAGAAGCGCGCAAAAACCAAAAAGTGATCAACGTGAAGGAAGTTCGTTTGAGTCCAACAATTGATGAGCACGATTTTAATACAAAGCTCCGCAATGGACGCAAATTCCTTGAAAAAGGAAACAAAGTGAAGGCATCCATCCGCTTTAGGGGACGTGCCATCACTCATAAAGAAATCGGCCAGAAAGTACTGACACGTTTTGCCGATGAATGCAAAGACTTGGCGACTGTCGAGTCCAGGCCACGAATGGACGGCAGAAGCATGTTCCTTGTACTCGCACCGATCAATGAAAAGTAATGTTTTGAGGAGGAAATTCATATGCCAAAAATGAAAACACACCGCGGCGCAGCGAAACGTTTTAAAAAGACTGCCTCCGGCAAATTGAAACGTTCACATGCTTATACAAGCCACTTGGCCGCCAATAAATCCACGAAACAAAAGCGGAAACTCCGCAAGTCGGCAATCGTCTCTAAAGGAGACTTCCGCAGAATTCGGCACTTGCTTGATAATATTAAATAATTAGGGAGCATTAGGAGGGAAATAATATGCCACGCGTAAAAGGCGGAACAGTTACCCGCAGACGTCGTAAGAAAGTTTTAAAATTAGCAAAAGGTTATTATGGTTCCAAACATACATTATATAAAACTGCCAACCAGCAGGTAATGAAATCTTATATGTATGCTTATCGTGACCGCCGCAACAAGAAACGTGACTTCCGCAAACTTTGGATTACACGTATCAACGCGGCAGCGCGCATGAACGGCCTTTCTTACAGCCGTTTGATGCACGGCTTGAAAGTTGCCGGCATCGAAGTAAACCGCAAAATGCTTGCAGACCTTGCTGTTTCTGATGAAAAAGCATTTGCAGAACTTGCAGACAAAGCAAAAGCTGCACTTTAATATCAAAAACCGTTTCCAAAATGGGCAGAATAAAAAGCAGCCATTCTTCATAGGTGAGAATGGCTGCTTATTTATTTGCCCAGTCATAACGGACTTCGTCTTAAAATACATATATATAGGAAAGCAGGTGATCATCATGGATGAGCAGTTGTTAATCATGCTTTCGATTATGCAGGGCAGCGGAATTCTTGCACCGGTGCTATTTATTCTGTTCCACGTTGTCAGGCAATTCATGTTCATACCGGTTGCGTTCGTCTGCATGGCAGGCGGGATGCTTTTCGGCAGTATCCTTGGAACAGTCTATTCAATGGCGGGACTGCTACTACTATCCGCTCTTTTTTATTTTATCATCAGAAGGATTCCCCGAACTCATCAAAAGTTAATGAACATCAAGCATAAATGGTTTGGGGCACATACGAAAATGACTGTTGGCCAGATCGCCGTATTGCGCTTGATCCCATTCTTTCATTATCAACTGCTGAACCTCTGTCTCCTGGAAAGAAGACCTGACTTCAGGGGGTTTATGAAAGGATCTGTAGCAACGAACATTCCTTTGGCATTCTTTTACACTGTATTTGGAGAATACATTACCCAGTTTTCCCCGGGAATCGGAGTCCTAATAGTTCTGGCCCTATTCATCCTGTTCTATATGCTTCGTGAAAAAATTGTCACAGTCAAATGGCATGACTTTTTTTCACACAAATCACTTTGACGCACCAACCCTTAAAAGTCCAAGCTAAACCTTCTGATCACTGATTTCAAGGCATCTTCTGCATTGAACAAGCCCCTTCTTTTTGTGGCATGACTCCTTTGAGGATTTTTACTTTTCATTATTCCTATTTTTCTCCATCAATTCTTTGATAGGGCTTTTCCAGTCAATGACCGCTTTGGGATATCGAAGTTTCACTTCATTTTCAATAAATCTGAAATCCTCGTAGCCGAGTCCCTGCAGCAAGTCATTGTTATGCGGGAAAATGAAAATGGAAACGACTTCAAAGGCGCGGTCCGTTGTACCCAGATATTTTTCCCCTTCAAACATAACGCCTTCATAAGTGACCAAAAAGTTTTTCCTGATATTATCCGGGTTATCATAAAAGAAGAAGCGCTTCTGTTCATGGGCACTTTCCAATTTCCTCTTTGGATCCAGTATAAATTTGACAGCTATATAAAAGAGATAAATAATTAAAGCCAAAATGACGAGTCTAAATAATAAGATCATGATGAGACCTCCAATACATAATCTATTAACCATACGGACAAACGCGATAAAAGGTTTCAACTTTGTTATAATTTTTTCATGGAGGATTGATAAATGATGACAATACAGGAATGTTTTGCCATGCAGCATGAATTGGACCGGTACATCGAAAAGGAACACGGGCTGCAAGGAGAAGATTTATTTGAAAAAAAGATTTTGGCTTTGCTCGTAGAAGTCGGTGAATTGGCGAACGAAACGAGATGCTTTAAGTTTTGGAGCAAAAAGCCCCCGTCCGCGCATGAGGATATTTTGGAAGAGTTTGTGGACGGCGTCCATTTCATTTTATCCCTTGGACTGGATCTTGGCTTTTCAGATCGCGAATATTCTCTCGTTTCCCAGGAAGCCAACGAAGATTTGGACCGCAGCTTTTTAAAGATTTACAGGCTGGTCAATGATTTCCGCCAGTCTAAAGATGCCGAGGATTTCGAGGAGCTTTTCCGGCAGTATATTATTCTGGGCCAGACGCTTGGCTTTACCCTTGATGAAGTACAGGAAGCCTATAAAAAGAAGAACGAAGTGAATTTCAAACGCCAGCAAAACGGTTATTGAGCCGGACGGCGATTTCTTTGTGATAGCTTCCATTTTTGAGTATAATGAAAAAAGGAAAAATTTTCAAAAGCGAGGGATGATGATGCAAAATCTCGATGACACTTTATCGATGTTAAAAGATTTGACAGATGCTAAGGGAATTCCGGGGAATGAGCAAGAGCCGCGCAGCATCATGAAAAAGTACATAGAGCCGTACGCCGACGAGATTGAAACGGATGGACTGGGAAGTTTGATCGCAAAAAAATCGGGGGATACAAACGGACCAAAAATTATGGTGGCCGGGCATTTGGATGAAGTTGGATTCATGATTACACAAATCGATGACAAGGGATTCCTTCGCTTTCAAACGGTCGGCGGCTGGTGGAATCAGGTCATGCTGGCCCAGCGGGTGACGATTGTTACGGAAAAGGGTGAAATTACAGGCGTCATTGGTTCCAAGCCTCCGCATATTTTATCTGCGGAAGCACGGAAAAAGCCGGTGGAAATCAAAGATATGTTCATTGATATCGGAGCATCAAGCAAGGAAGAAGCGAGAGAATGGGGAGTCCGCCCTGGTGACATGGCAGTTCCTTACTTTGAATTCACCGTCATGAACAATGAAAAAATGCTCCTTGCTAAAGCTTGGGACAATCGGATCGGCTGCGCCATCGCCATTGATGTCCTAAAAAATTTAAAAGGCGAAAATCACCCCAATACCGTATATGGTGTAGGTACTGTGCAGGAAGAGGTCGGCTTGAGGGGAGCCAAGACAGCCGCTAATAAAATCATGCCGGACATTGCTATTGCCGTGGATGTCGGTGTTGCTGGAGATACTCCGGGCATCTCCGAGAAAGAGGCGCAGGCAAAAATGGGGGAAGGTCCCCAAATCATGTTGTATGATGCTTCAATGGTTTCCCATAAAGGCCTGCGTGATTTCGTAACAGGAATCGCGGACGAATTGGACATTCCTTATCAGTTTGATGTCATGGCGGGCGGTGGAACCGATGCAGGCTCCACACATCTGGCTGGCGAAGGGGCTCCATCATTGGCCATTACGATCGCAACACGTTACATCCACACCCATGCAGCACTATTGCACCGTGATGACTATGAAAATGCGGTTAAACTTATTACTGAAGTGGTAAGACGGCTGGATAAAGAAGCAGTGGAAAAAATCATATTTGATTAACGAACGGAAAAAAAGTACATCACCTCAATAGTGGTGTACTTTTTACCATTCTTTGAGGGGAGACGCAATGCTGCGGTTTCCGTTTTAACGTCTTGAATATTTTTTTATTAGGGGGGAGATCATGATGATTCTCGGACTGCATCACGCACAAATTACTATTCCGAAGGGTGCAGAGAAGGAAGGAAAAAATTTTTACTGCGGCATATTGGGCTTGGTTGAAATAGAAAAGCCCGAAACACTAAAGGGACGAGGGGGATTTTGGTTAAAAGTTGGCTGTAAAGAAGTGCATGTAGGAACAGAAGATGGCATTGAAAGGACAAAAACAAAAGCCCACTTAGCCTACCAAGTTGAAGATGTCTCGTTTTGGAGGAAGAGATTGGTGGAAAATGGAATAAAAATAATTGAGTCAGTACCAATATCAAACTTTGAACGTTTTGAGTTTAGGGATCCATTTGGCAATAGGGTGGAGATGATTCAAGAGATTCAATGACAGAAAAATACTCACAACAGATGGCTATAGGGATTTTTGGGTAACGGTGAAAAAACCAAAAAAAAGCGGACGGTCACGCCGCCGCTTATGTTTGTTTTAATCCATTTTCCAGTGTATCAAGCATCATGCCTTTCTCCTGCTCATCTGCGTTCTGCCAGATCACTTCGAAAAGCACGCCCAATCCGGGCAAATATTTTTCCTCGCCTTTTTGCATGGCATCCACAATTGTGTCGCGTAATTGGTCTTGATTGTTTTCAGAAACATTATGAATAACGGCTCTTCTAATATTAATATCCATTCATCTTGGCTCCTTTTCAAAAGATTCTTCCGTTAGCTTTTCGCAAATTAGCTGAATTATGTATAATGAAAAAAGAATTGTCCCGAAAGGAATTGCATGATAAATGGAAGAACTTAAATCCGCGAAAAATGCGCGGGTCAAAGAATGGAAAAAGCTGCTTACAAAAAAAGGACGGGACCAATCCGGCAATTATATGCTGGAAGGGGCCCATTTAATTGAAGAAGCATTGAAATCGGATGATATTATTGAGATCATGGTCCAAAATAATTTTACAGCCATCGAGATTGAACAGCTAAGGAAGTTTCCGGTGACATTGATCTCTCCGGAAATAAGCCAAGCCATCTCAGCAACCGAAACGCCCCAGGGGATTTTTGCGGCTTGCAAAAAAAGATCTGCTGGAGTAAATCCGGCTGTCCATCGGAAACTGCTCCTTCTTGACGGGGTGCAGGATCCCGGGAATATTGGAACGATGATCCGGACGGCGGATGCGGCAGGAATCGATGCAGTCATCTTTGGAGAAGGAACCGGTGATCTTTATAACCCGAAGGTGATCCGTTCGGCCCAGGGAAGCCATTTTCATTTGCAGACGGAAACCGGAAGCTTAACGGAATGGATACAAAAATTAAAATCAGCGGATATTCCGGTTTACGGAACTGCCCTGGAAAATGCGTCACCTTTTACAGAGGTTACTCCTACAGATTCATTCGCTTTAATTGTAGGCAATGAAGGAGCAGGAGTGGACCCTGCAAATCTTCGGCAGACCGATCAAAACCTATATATTCCGCTCTACGGGAAAAGTGAATCTCTCAATGTGGCAGTAGCTGCCGGCATATTGCTTTACCATTTGCGAAAACCGATTTGAAATTATTGCTGTAAACGACTATAATGTGAATATCTTAATATCGTAAACGACGATGATGGAGAAAAGTAGCCGGAAGACGCTTACAGGGAGAAAGTGCCTTGACTGCAAGCACTTTTAGTTGGGAATCCGGGTGAAGTTCACCTCCTGAGTCGGCATCGGGACCGTCATTGCAGGTTTTATCTGTAATTTCGTAAAGATGCGCCGGCCTTGCCGTTATGACAATGAAGTGAACATGAAAATGTTTATAAGGGTGGTACCGCGACCATAGCCTCGTCCCTTTTTTGGGAGCGGGCTTTTTTTATTGTCTAAGTTTAGGCATGCCATAACTTTGATTGGATTAAATGAAGGAGGATATATAAATGGAGCAAAAGTTAAAAGAACTGGAAATGAAAGCTCTTGAAGAAGTCAAGGCTGCTTCCGGCTTAAAAGAGTTGAATCAGGTCCGCGTCTCTTATCTTGGAAAAAAAGGACCGATTACCGAAGTATTGCGAGGCATGGGTAAACTGTCAGCGGAAGAGCGGCCAAAAATGGGAGCTCTCGCCAATATGATCAGAGAAACGATTACAAAGGCGATTGAAAATAAGAATGTGGAACTTGAAAATGAAGCGGTTGCCAAGAAGCTGGAAGCAGAAACGATTGATGTGACGCTTCCAGGAAGGCCGGTCTCAACAGGCAACCGCCATCCGCTTACAAAAATTATCGAAGAGATCGAGGATCTGTTCATCGGGATGGGATATAAAGTAGCGGAAGGCCCTGAAGTTGAGCACGATTACTATAACTTCGAAGCTTTGAATTTGCCGAAAGGGCATCCGGCCCGCGACATGCAGGATTCCTTTTACATCACTGAGGAAATTTTAATGCGTACGCATACATCGCCGGTTCAGGCCAGAACAATGGAGAAGCATGAAGGAAAAGGGCCTGTTAAAATCATCTGTCCGGGAAAAGTGTATCGGCGCGACAATGACGATGCCACACACTCCCATCAGTTCATGCAGATTGAAGGCCTTGTCGTCGATGAGAATATCACAATGGGGGATTTGAAAGGGACGCTTGAAGTATTCGCGAAAAAGATTTTCGGTGCCGACCGTGAAATTCGTTTGCGCCCAAGCTTCTTCCCGTTTACAGAGCCTTCAGTGGAAATGGACATTTCCTGCAAAATTTGCCGCGGCAACGGCTGCCGGGTATGTAAACAAACTGGCTGGATTGAAGTGTTGGGTGCGGGCATGGTCCATCCGAACGTTCTGGAAATGGCGGGATTTGATTCAAAGAAATATACAGGCTTCGCTTTCGGAATGGGGCCTGACCGCATCGCTATGCTGAAATACGGAATTGACGACATTCGCCACTTCTATACGAATGATATCCGGTTCCTTAAACAATTTGCAGTTCAAGAATAATTCGGGAGGTTAAACACATGTTGGTTTCATATAAATGGCTGCAGGATTATGTCAATTTAAATGGTATTTCCGCAGCTGAATTGGCTGAAAAAATAACAAGAAGCGGTATTGAAGTTGATGGAGTTGAAAAATTAAGCGATGGGGTAAAGGGTGTAGTTGTCGGGGAAGTCCTTGATTGCACCCAGCATCCCCAAGCCGATAAATTGAAAGTGTGTAAGGTGGATATTGGTGAGGGAGAGCCCGTCCAAATCATTTGCGGGGCGCCAAACGTCGCCAAAGGCCAAAAGGTGCCTGTCGCGAAAGCCGGCGCTGTTCTTCCAGGCAATTTTAAAATAAAAAGAGCCAAACTCCGCGGCGAGGAGTCAAACGGAATGATCTGCTCACTCCAGGAGCTTGGCATTGAAGGGAAGCTCGTTCCGAAAGAATTTGCCGACGGAATTTATGTATTTCCTGCAGATGTAAAAGTCGGTTCCGATGCTTTGGCGTTATTAAACATGGACGATGAAGTGCTGGAGCTTGATCTGACGCCTAACCGTGCGGATGCGCTCAGCATGATCGGCGTTGCCTATGAAACTGCAGCCATTTTGAATGAATCAGTCCAGTTGCCGGAAATTTCCTGTGAAGCTTCTGAAGAGAAAGCTTCCGACTATATTTCCGTAAAAGTGGAAGCTCCAAAGGAAAACCCGCTTTATACGGCAAAGATTATAAAAAATGTACAAATCGGACCTTCCCCTCTTTGGATGCAGGGACGCCTGATGTCAGCGGGCATTCGGCCCCATAATAATGTCGTCGATATCACGAACTATATTTTGCTTGAATACGGCCAGCCTCTTCATGCTTTCGACTATGACCGGTTCGGTTCAAAGGAAGTGGTCATCCGCCTGGCGAAAGAAGGGGAAAAAATCACAACGCTAGATGACACTGAGCGTACGTTAACTTCCGAGCAGCTTGTCATCACAAATGGAACTGTTCCAGTTGCACTCGCAGGTGTGATGGGCGGAGCGGATTCAGAGGTAAGCGATGATACGACAACGATTCTTCTGGAGTCTGCTTATTTTACAGGCGGATCGGTACGGAGCACGTCAAAATATCATGGCTTGAGAAGCGAAGCAAGCAGCCGCTATGAAAAAGGCGTCGATCCGAACAGAGTGAGGCCGGCAGCTGAGCGCGCCGCTCAGCTGATTGCAAAATATGCCGGCGGGGAAGTGCTGGAAGGGCTTGTGGAAGATGATCATTTGACAATCGAGCCTGCGGTTGTATCCATTACTTTGGAAAAAATTAACCGTGTTCTCGGAACTGACATCACTTCAGCGGAAGTTGTGAAGATTTTTGAAAGGCTGCAATTCGAAGCAGCGGTTGAAGAAGATGTTTTTACTGTAACTGTCCCGACCCGCAGGGGAGACATTACGATCGAAGAGGATCTGATTGAAGAGGTTGCACGCCTCTACGGCTATGACCGTCTTCCGAAAACATTGCCCAGCGGAGCAGCAACACCGGGCGGTTTGAGCAAGATTCAAGAAAAGCGTAGAACAGCTAGGGGCTTCCTGGAAGGAGCCGGCTTGTACCAGGCGATCACCTACTCTTTGACAAGCGAAGAAAAGGCGTCCATGTTTTCAATTGAAAAACGTCCGCCTGTCACTTTGTCAATGCCGATGAGCGAGGAACGGAGCCGCCTGAGATTAAGCCTTGTTCCGCAGATGCTTGAAGCGATCTCTTATAATGTGGCCAGGAAAAATGAATCAGTTGCCCTTTACGAAATCGGTTCTGTCTTTTTAAACGAAGGTGAAGGTAAGCAGCCAGAAGAACGGGAGCATATTGCTGGAGCTGTTACAGGCTTGTGGGTGGATCATGCCTGGCAGGGAGAGAAAAAGCCGGTTGACTTTTATGTAGTCAAAGGAATTTTGGAAGGCCTGTTCAGGAAGCTGGGACTTGAAGAACGTATCTCCTGGCAGGCTGTCCAAATGGATGGCATGCATCCAGGACGAACGGCGGAGGTCTTATTGGATGAAGAAGTTATAGGATTTGCCGGACAGGTTCATCCCAACTTGCAAAAGGACCTTGACCTGAAGGAAACCTATGTATTTGAAATCCAGGCTGGACCAGTTTTTGATTACGAGCTTCCTGAATTGCGCTATGTTCCAATCCCACGTTATCCGTCGATTGCACGGGATATTGCACTCGTCGTGGATAAGGATGTCCATGCAGCTGCGCTTGAATCCATCATCAAGGATTCCGGCAGAAAACTGCTGAGGGAAGTCCATGTGTTCGACCTATATGAAGGAAAGAATATGGAAGAAGGCAAAAAATCCATCGCCTTCTCGTTGACCTACGCCGATCCTGAAAGGACACTTACGGATGAGGAAGTTACAAAGACCCATGAAAAAGTGTTGGCTGCACTGAAAGAAAAAGCTGGTGCCGAGCTGCGCAGTTAATAGGAAAAGCGCAAGTGCCCGTTTAGCGACGTACAAACTGGAGTCCTCCGCAATGAGATAAAGGAAACACGGCGAGGTACGAGCCGATGTTGACTTATCGTAGTGCT
>NZ_VEKZ01000054.1:0-28282 GCF_007681465.1 Siminovitchia fortis | reverse complement strand
ACTCTCGCACTTCCTTATCCTTTATCTCGTCGGAGGCACTCCAGTCTGTACGTCGATGGGCAAAGCGCTTGCGCTTTTCTTTAGTGATTAACTTTAGAGAATATCGGGAAATGTTAATAAAAAGTTGAGAGAGTCAGAAGTTACACATAAATAATCCACAGAGATGTGGAAAATGTGGATTAATCAACAGGTTGTTGTGGATAATGTTGATAAGTTTGTTCATAACTGATAAATATTGAGACGGATTTGTGAGTAAAATTGTGAATAACGCTTCTCAAAGTTCAGATGCTTTTTTCGAATCCATAAAAAACAGGCCTGCACATGCAGGGCCTGTTTATGAATCCATATCTTCCGAAAGCTCGGTCCATTCTTCCATGAGTTGATCGATTTCATCCTTAATCTTCTCCACTTCCAAGTGGATGGCCAGCGACTGTTCATGGTCTTCGTATATGTCGGGCCGGCAGAGCAATTCTTCTTTTTCCGCAAGGTCCGCTTCCAGCTGCTCGACGTGTTCCTCAATTTCAGAGATTCTTCTTTTTCGCTGTCTTTCCAGCTTTCTCATTTCTTTTTCCTGAGAATAAGATTTTTTATCCACAGTTTTTGAAACAGCTTTGCTCTTATCTGCCATTTTTTCACGGGCAATTTTTTCCAGTTCGGCCATTTCCATCTTTTTCTCTACATAATAATCGTAGTCACCAAGGTACTCCACAGTCCCATTTTCAGTCAGCTCCACAACTTTGGTCGCAATCCTGTTGATGAAATAGCGGTCATGGGAAACGAATAAAATGGTCCCCGGATAATCCACAAGCGAGTTTTCCAACACTTCTTTGCTGTCCAGGTCCAAATGGTTTGTCGGTTCGTCCAATATGAGAAGATTGGCCTTTTGAAGCATCAGGATGGCCAAAGCAAGGCGTGCCTTTTCACCGCCGCTTAAAGAAGAAACGGTCTTCAACACATCGTCACCGCTGAACAGGAAGTTTCCCAACACTGTCCGGATGCCTCTTTCGCTTGTCAAAGGATAGTGATCCCACAGCTCCTGCAGCACCGTCTTGTTGGATGATAAATCAGCCTGTTCCTGATCGTAATATCCAATTTGGACATTGGAACCGTACTTGATATCCCCTGCTAAAAGCGGCAGCTTTTTAATAATTGTTTTCAACAATGTAGATTTTCCGATTCCATTCGGACCGACAAGCGCAATGCTATCACCGCGTGTCAGAGAAAGGCCAATATTTTTGGCCAAAGGGTTGCCATCATATCCTATAGCCCCGTCAACAAGCGACAGAACGTCGTTTCCGCTTTGTTTATCGATAGAAAAAGAAAAGGATGCGGATTTTTCATCGCCGGCCGGCCGGTCCATGATCTTCATTCTTTCCAACTGCTTGCGCCGACTCTGGGCACGCTTTGTCGTCGACGCCCTTGCCAGGTTCCGCTGGATGAAATCCTCCAGCTTCGCTATTTCTCCCTGCTGCTTTTCAAAAAGCTTCATGTCCCGCTCGTAATTTTCGGCCTTTTGCTGCAGATATTTGCTGTAGTTTCCATGAAAAATTGAAATTTCATGTCTGGACAACTCATACACTTGCGTTACGATTTGGTCTAAAAAATAACGGTCGTGCGAAACGAGAAGCAGTGCACCAGGATAATTTTGCAAATATTTTTCAAGCCATGCCATCGTTTCAATATCCAAATGGTTTGTCGGCTCGTCCAATATGAGCAGGTCAGGCTTCGTTAAAAGAAGTTTGGCCAAAGCCAGGCGCGTTTTCTGTCCGCCGCTGAGTGTTGATATATGAGTATGGTGGTCCTCTTCAAAAAATCTGAACCCATGGAGGACAGAGCGGATATCGGATTCATATTGATAACCGCCTATTTCCTTGAATTTCTCCTGCAGCCGGTCATATTCCGATAACAATTTTTCATAGGCACCATCCTGTTCGTAATTCGCAGGATCGGACATTTTCTGTTCTATATCCCGGAGTTTTTGTTCCATCTCCCTGACATCATCGAAAACAGTAAGCATTTCTTCCCATATCGTCAAGTTTGATTCCAAACCTGTATGCTGTGATAAATAGCCGATGGTCACATCTTTCGGCTTCACAATCTGCCCTGAATCATGGGATAATTCCCCCGCTATGATTTTGAGTAATGTAGACTTGCCGGCGCCGTTTCTTCCAACAAGCGCGGTCCGGTCCCTGTCATGGAGTTCCAGCTTTATATTCGATAAAATCAGATCGGCGCCAAAATATTTGGTGATCTGCTGTACCTGTAACAATAGCATGATTTTACACCCCTAATCATAGACAGTGTACCATTTTTTCAGTTTTTGACAATCAACAATTTTCTTCGGCAGGAAAAGACAGGCTTGACAAAATAGTGTATGATGGATAAGAGGTGTTGAGCGTGGAAAAATTGACCCATTTTAATGAAGAAGGCAGGGCCCAAATGGTGGATGTAAGCGGAAAACCGGAAACGGTCCGCACGGCTATCGCCCAATCGAGCATTGAAGTCAACAACACAATTTATGAACATATCAGCCAAAACAAGGTAAAAAAGGGTGATGTCCTGGCGGTCGCACAAGTGGCCGGCATCATGGCGGCCAAAAAGACGTGGGACATCATTCCGATGTGCCACCCGATTCCCTTGAAAGGGATCAATTTTTCTTTTGAATGGCAGGACGGAAAAGATGATCACAAACAGCTTGTTATTCAAGCTTCTGTGAAAACGATCGGAAATACAGGTGTAGAAATGGAAGCTTTGACAGCAGTGTCCGCTGCTGCGCTCACCGTTTATGATATGTGCAAGGCCATTGATAAGGGAATGGTGATCGGACCGACTTTTTTAATAGAAAAAACAGGCGGAGTGTCCAGTAAAGATTATCGTCGCTAGTGCGATGCCAGTTTGTACTAGGCGGGTTTTGCTTTACCTTAATATGAACAGGCGCTTTCGCTTTTCTTACATCTAGTCTTGGAGGATTGGATAATGAACGAAGAAACAACAAAAATACCACAGGCAACAGCCAAACGGCTGCCGCTTTACTACAGGTTCTTGAAAAATTTGCATGCTTCGGGAAAACAAAGGGTTTCATCCGCTGAACTGAGTGAAGCGGTCAAGGTTGACTCCGCCACAATTCGAAGGGATTTTTCTTATTTTGGGGCGCTTGGGAAAAAGGGATATGGGTATAATGTAAACTATCTTCTCACTTTCTTCCGGAAAACATTGGATCAGGACGAGCTTTCGAAGGTCGCATTGATTGGCGTCGGCAATTTGGGAACGGCTTTTTTACATTATAATTTTCTAAAAAACAATAATACAAAGATTGAAATGGCATTCGATGTGGATAAAGAAAAGGTCGAAAAAGAAATTTGCGGTATCCGGATTTACGATATGGATGAATTGGAGGAAAGGCTAAAGCAGGAAGATATTACGGTTGCCATTTTGACCGTTCCTGCAAGCGCTGCCCAGACGATTACCGACCGGATTAAAAAGACAAATGTAAAAGGCATTTTGAACTTTACGCCGGCGCGGCTCAATGTCCCGCCTTCCATTCGGGTCCATCATATCGACTTGGCAGTCGAGCTTCAATCGCTCATCTATTTCTTGAAAAATTATCCTAACGATGACACGGAAAGTTCACAGGATAAAACGAATTTAAATGGCTAAACGGACAAGTTTCCGTTAAAATAATAGTATGAGGAGGTGGACCCTATGGGAGTAGGTCCTGGAAGTTTGATTATTATCGCTTTTGTCGCTCTCTTGGTTTTTGGTCCAAAAAAACTGCCCGAATTAGGCAAAGCAGCAGGAAACACATTGCGCGAATTCAAGAATGCAACTAAAGGGCTGGCGGAAGACGATGAAAAGGACAAGAAGAAAGACACCGGCCAGTGATAGGATGAACGACATGGATCAGAAGAATATGACGATTCTTGATCATATAGAAGAATTAAGAAAACGGCTGGTCATTATAGTCGTTTTCTTTGTGCTGGCGGTTATTGTCAGCTTTTTTTTATCACAGCCGCTTATAAAATGGCTCCAGCATGCAAGCATCGTCCATGATATAACGATGAACGCCTTTCGGGTGACTGATCCGTTCAAGGTGTTTATGCAAATGGCGTTTGTGCTGGCTTTCATTATGACCTCGCCGGTCATTTTATACCAGCTGTGGGCATTTATCAGTCCTGGTTTATTAGAGAAGGAACGAAGAGTGACGCTCAGCTATATCCCCGTTTCTGTCACGCTATTTCTGGCGGGAGTGCTTTTTGCGTATTTCGTCCTTTTCCCGTTCGTCATTCGCTTCATGCTCGGCTTATCGGGCAATATGGACATTCAGACGACGATCGGAATCAATGAGTATTTCCATTTTCTGTTTCAGATCACGATACCATTTGGCGTGCTTTTTCAATTGCCGGTTGTAGTGTTGTTCCTGACGCGGCTCGGAATTGTAACGCCGGCATTTCTCCGGCAGGTCCGGAAATACGCCTATTTTATTTTGATCGTGGTAGCGGCATTCATTACGCCTCCGGACGTCATTTCACATATGATGGTGACGGTTCCCTTGCTTATCCTGTATGAAATCAGCATATGGATTTCAAAAATAGGCTACAAAAAGGCGCAGGCTTCCCAAGCGGAGCAGGAGCGCGCAATAAATGAACCACAATAAAGAAAAGCGGAAGGCGCCCGCCTATCGGCGACAAGCATAAGCCAATCGCTGAAGAAGGCGTAGTTTGCCTTCATCAGCGATTGGCTTATGACCTCGAGCCGATGGCGCCTGAAGCTGGACATGTCACATCATCATTCCATATAGATGTTTCATCCAAATTTTTATACATTCTTTAAAAGTGAGAAAAGCGCAAGCGCCCGTTTAGCTGCGGCATTTTGAAGAGAAAAGAGACATCGCGAATGATGTCTCTTTATTTTCTTTGTTCATTTTTCAATCTAAAGTGGAGGAAGATCAGTCGAAAGCCCGCCCCGAAATCGAAGGTGGCCAAAATAATCAATAAGTAAACTATGAAACCCCACTCGTTCAATTTTACTTGTTGAACGGCAAAAAATGTGAACACAACTCCAAGCATAATATAGATCATGCCGGAAAACAACGGTGACCTCATGAAAAGAAACCTCCCATCCACTGCACAAAGTGTATAAAGCTTTGAATGTTTTTCTCCAGATCTTCAGGGATAAAGCGCTGTGCCACTACGACAAGTGTATTCATCATGACATGTGCGATGATGGGAACGATGATTCTTTTTGTCTGTACATACAAAAAAGCGAAAACAAATCCCATTGCCGTATATAAAATCAAGTGGATCGGCTCCATATGCGCAAAAGCAAAAATGACGGAACTGATCACTGCTGCCATTCCAAAAGGGAGCCGGTTATAAAGTGTCCCGAAGATGACTTTTCTAAAAACGATCTCTTCCAGGATTGGCCCGATAATCGAGCTGATCAACACAATTGCAGGAAAAAGGTCGATAAGCTGCAATATCTCCTGTGTATTTTCAGAGCCAGGCTTTACGCCAATCATCTGTTCAATGCCCACTGCGATGATCTGTGCAAAAAAGGCCATGAAAATCCCGATTGAGGCCCAAACAAGGGACCACCCTAGTGGAAGAGGGGCAGCCCGGTCAATTTTATTATGTTTTTCATCTTTCCTAAGCAAGAACAATACAATGGCCAGTCCAACAAAAAAGCTGATCATAAGCCAATATCCTGTCGCTTGGATTTTCGCTTCCTGAGGAGGGAGATGCAAAAGCTTCGTCCCAATGGCATATAAAAGGGGCATGCCGATAAAAACGGATAATTGCATCGCAATATAGGTCAGTACAATATAGATATGTCTTCTATTCATAAAGTTAAGTCCCTTTCAACGATATAAAAACCGCAAGTCCCATTTTACTAATAAACAGAAGGGGATTCAAACAGGGAGACTTTCAGGCTTCATACTCCTATAAGGAACAGTACATATGGAATCGTCAGCAGGCTGACCATTGTCGTTATGAATGTGGTGAATGAAACCAGGTCCGGCTCCGTATCAAATTGGATTGCGAGCAATGTCGTATTGGCTGCCGCCGGCATGGATGCTTGAATAAAAAGCACGGCTTTGATCAAATCATCCATAGGCAGGAAATATAAAATAAGCAGGGCAACCAAAGGCGACAATATCATCCGGATGCCGACAGTGGCCGAAACGAACCTGTAAGCGACGCGCTTCCTTTGCATCGCAGCCAGTTGCATGCCGAGCACAAGCATGACCGTCGGAATGGAAGCATCTGCAACAAGTCCAACCGCATTCATAATCGTCCCCGGCAGATCAATGGAAAGAAGCTGCAAAGCGAGACCGAGCACTGCTCCATAAATGACAGGCATCTTTACCACTTGCATGGCGGCATCCTTAACCGAAGCATTTTCCTTTCCGCCAATGGATGCCACCAGGATGCCAATTGAGTTCATCAAAAATGACTGAAAAACCATCATAATGACCGCATAATCAAACGCCACCGCACCGAGCGCAAACAATACAACCGGTGCTCCATAGTTTCCGCTGTTCATAAAAGCGCCACCCAAGATCATCGCCGAAAGCTTCGGCCGCCCTGCATGCATCACAAAGCCTGTGATCCATGTGACCACGATCAGAATGAGCGATAAAAGACAGCAAAACAAGAAAATATAAATATAGTCCATCGTCACTTCATTCGTATAAAACGTACGGAAGGCAAGAAAGGGCGACATCAAGTAAAGCGCCACTTTCGAAATCGATTTGATATCAAATCCGATCAGCTTTTGGCCAAGCCATCCAGCAAAAAATATTAAAAAAACGGGTAATACGATTAAAAATAAATCCACGGGTCGTTCATCTCCATCTGTTTCTCATACTCTATCATATCAAATACAAGGTCAGAAGACGGAGGATGGACACAAAAAAATCCAAACCATCCTTTCGATGGTTTGGATTTGACCCCATATTATAAAACTTTACTCAAAAATGCCTTTGTCCTATCACTTTTTGGAGAACCGAAAATCTGCTCAGGAGGTCCTTCTTCGACAAGGTAGCCCTGGTCCATGAATAATACGCGGTCTCCCATTTCCCTCGCAAATCCCATTTCGTGTGTCACAACGACCATGGTCATCCCGTCCATAGCCAGCTGCTTCATAACATCAAGCACTTCTTTGACCATTTCCGGGTCAAGAGCCGAGGTAGGTTCGTCAAACAGCATGACTTTCGGTTTCATCGCCAGCGCCCTGGCAATGGCGACCCTTTGCATCTGCCCGCCCGACAATTGTTCCGGATAAGCATTCGCTTTGTCTCCAAGACCGACTTTTTGAAGCAGCTGATGCGCCAGCTCCTCGGCATCACGAGGAGCCATTTTCCTGATTTTGATCGGTGAAATCGTGATATTATCGAGTACAGTCATGTGCGGGAAGAGATTGAACTGCTGAAAAACCATTCCCACTTCTTTCCTGATTTCGTTAATATCCGTTTTGGGGTCGTTTACTTTGACACCGTTAATATAAATGGAACCATCCGTGATTTCTTCCAACAGGTTGATGCAGCGAAGGAAGGTACTTTTTCCCGATCCGCTCGGCCCGATGACACAAATCACTTCTTTTTCATTTACCTCGTAATCGATTCCTTTTAACACTTCCAGGTCTCCGAAAGATTTATGCAGCCCTTGAATTTTAATCATTTGTTCACCTCTATTGCTGAGCGGCCAAATGTGAATACGCGTCTCCTCTGCCGCGGAATATAGCTATTGCTGAAACGTTTTTCCACATAGGCAATCACTTTTGTAAATAACCAGGTGAGGATTAGATATAAAATGGCTACTGTTATATATGGCTCCCAGAATCTTGCATAGGCCCCTGCAACAACTTTTCCTGCGTACAACAGGTCATTTGCCGCTATAACAGTAACAAGAGATGAATCTTTCAATAAAGCGATCAATTCGTTTCCAAGAGGAGGGACCATCCGCCGGAACGCCTGTGGAAGAATGATATGTTTCATGGCCACACTTCTTGGCATTCCCAGTGACCGGGCCGCTTCCATTTGCCCTTTTTCAATCGATTGGATCCCTGCCCGGATAATTTCCGCATTATAGGCCCCGCAGTTCAGCGCAAGGGCGATGGAGCCGGACACAAAGTAACCGAGGGAGTGCCCGAATACGCTCGGAATAAAAGCCAAGTGAATAAGCAGGATTTGCACCAATAACGGTGTTCCCCGGAAAAAATCCACATAATATTTACAAGGATAATAGATCCATTTCCTTTTGGACAGCTTGCCCATTCCGATGAACAGACCCAAAATGATTCCGCTTACATAACCGACAGCGGTAAGGGCCAGGGTAACCCACAGCCCTCTAAGAAAAAGTTCCTTGTAGTTCCAAATCATATCAAAACGAATATCTAAAAAATCTATCATAACCACCTCCAGATTGAGTAGACGATGTTCATAGACTGAGAAGCGACTTCTTACTCAACATCAAAGCCGGTGATTTCTTTCAACTTTCCATTCTCTTTGATCTTTTGGATTCCTTCATTTAAAAGATCGACAACTTCAGAGTTTCCTTTTTTCACCATCAAGCCATAGTATTCTTTTTCGGCGCTGTCGTCTTCAACAATTTCAACTTCGACGTTCGGATTGTTTTTTATGTACTCATTAACAGTAGAGTTATCTCCGACAGCCGCGTCAGCATTTCCGTTCATCAATTCTTCTATGGCAAGCGGCATTGTTTCGGCAGCTATGATTTTAGAGCTTGTGTTGCCCTGGATTTCTTTCATCATTGTGTGCCCCGTCGTGTTGATTTGAACAGAAACTTTCTTATCCTTTAAATCCTTAAAAGATTTGATATCCGATTCTTTTTTCACAAGAATGACCTGGTTCGCGATGTAGTATGGCTCAGTAAAATCAAAAGTCTCCTGGCGCTCTTTCGTAATCGTGATGGAAGAAACCGCAAAGTCTACTTCTCCATTTTCTACCGCAGGGAACAGAGGCTCCCAGCCGATGTTTTTAAATTCAACTTCGACACCTGCTTCTTTTGCAATCGCTTCCACAATATCGATGTCAATACCGACAATATTTCCGTTATTATCCATATACTCCATCGGTGCGTATGTAGCATCCGTTCCGACAACGAGCTTTTTCTTGCCGCCGCTGTCGCCGTCACTGCCGCTTGCAGGTTCTGCTTCATCTGAGCCTTTGCCGCAGCCAAATAATAGAACAGTCAGGCTTAAAAAGAGAAAGCCCAGTGACCAAAAGCGTGATACCTTTTTCATAATGCTTTTCCCCCTTGTTTTTTTCTGCATCATCTGAAGCCCACAACTTTTCCGCCACTTCTGATGATTACCACAATTATAAGCGAATTGATAGAGTGAATCAATACGACAATTATATTTGAAAAACGTGTTACAGGGGTTCTGATCAATGCTTTAACGCGCCACCGCGCCGAGAGGGCAGGCCCCGGAAGGATTAAAGTAGCGGTTATTTGTGTGCAATAATTTATTGGGCCAAAAATCGAATGACAATTTGCCTATCCAGGCAAACTCGAATTTTGAAGAAACTTTTTTAAAAAATAAGCGGTTAACGCTTGCAAATGGAAAACAAATTATTTAATATAATACTTGTGTTAGCACTCGGGCAGTCAGAGTGCTAATAAAAATCTACATATACTTTAAGGAGGTTGTTTCACTTGTTAAAACCACTTGGGGATCGCGTAGTTATTGAACTGGTGGAGTCGGAGGAGAAAACTGCGAGCGGCATCGTTCTTCCGGATTCCGCGAAGGAAAAGCCGCAGGAAGGGAAAGTAGTTGCTGTTGGAACAGGGCGTGTACTCGACAGCGGCGAGCGTGTTGCACCTGAAGTATCCGAAGGCGACAGCATCATCTTCTCTAAGTACGCTGGTACAGAAGTGAAATACCAAGGTACGGAATATTTAATTTTACGTGAGTCTGACATATTGGCTGTTATCGGCTAATAAAAAAACGTTTTTTATATGAGAGAATTTAATTAAAACACGATAGGGAGGATATTATAAATGGCTAAAGACATTAAGTTTAACGAAGAAGCACGCCGTGCCTTGCTCCGCGGTGTTGACCAATTGGCTGATGCGGTAAAAGTTACTCTTGGGCCAAAAGGGCGCAACGTTGTACTTGAGAAAAAATTTGGTTCTCCGCTCATCACAAATGACGGTGTAACAATCGCTAAGGAAATCGAGCTTGAAGATGCGTTCGAAAACATGGGTGCAAAGCTTGTTTCTGAAGTTGCAAGCAAAACGAACGACGTAGCCGGTGACGGTACGACTACTGCTACAGTTCTTGCTCAAGCAATGATTCAAGAAGGCTTGAAAAACGTAACTGCAGGTGCGAACCCTGTAGGAGTCCGCAAAGGAATTGAAAAAGCGGTTGCGACTGCAGTTGAAGAGCTTCACAACATCTCTAAACAAATCGAAGACAAAGAGTCCATTGCCCAAGTTGCTTCCATCTCTTCCGGCGACGAAGAAGTAGGACAGCTTATCGCTGAAGCAATGGAGCGCGTTGGAAACGACGGCGTCATTACGGTTGAAGAATCAAAAGGATTCACAACTGAGCTTGACGTTGTGGAAGGTATGCAATTCGACCGCGGATATGCATCTCCTTACATGGTAACAGATTCCGATAAAATGGAAGCTGTTCTTGAAAATCCGTATATCTTGATCACTGACAAGAAGATTACAAACATCCAGGAAGTTCTTCCGCTTCTTGAGCAAGTCGTTCAGCAAAGCAAACCTTTGTTGATCATTGCTGAAGATGTTGAAGGGGAAGCATTGGCTACACTTGTTGTGAACAAACTTCGCGGAACATTCAACGCAGTTGCTGTTAAAGCTCCAGGATTTGGCGATCGCCGCAAAGCGATGCTTGAAGATATTGCCATCTTGACTGGCGGGGAAGTCATCACTGAAGATCTCGGACTTGACCTTAAAACAGCTTCTATCCAATCACTTGGACGCGCTGCTAAAGTTGTTGTATCCAAAGAAAATACAACAATCGTTGAAGGTGCCGGAGATTCCGCAAACATCTCAAGCCGCGTAAACCAAATCCGTGCGCAGCTGGAAGAAACAACTTCCGAATTCGACAAAGAAAAACTTCAAGAGCGCTTGGCTAAGCTTGCTGGCGGCGTAGCGGTCATCAAAGTCGGTGCTGCAACCGAAACTGAGCTGAAAGAGCGCAAACTCCGCATCGAAGACGCATTGAACGCTACTCGTGCGGCTGTTGAAGAAGGAATTGTTTCCGGTGGTGGAACAGCCCTTGTGAACGTCTACAACAAAGTGGCTGAAATCCAAGGTGAAGATGACGTGGCTACAGGTGTCAGAATCGTACTTCGTGCTCTCGAAGAGCCAGTACGTCAAATCGCCCAAAACGCTGGCCTTGAAGGATCCGTAATCGTTGACCGCTTGAAAAAAGAAGAAGTCGGCATCGGATTCAACGCTGCAAACGGCGAGTGGGTAAACATGATCGACGCTGGTATCGTCGACCCGACAAAAGTTACCCGCTATGCGCTTCAAAACGCTGCTTCCGTAGCGGCTATGCTCCTTACAACAGAAGCTGTTGTAGCTGACAAGCCGGAAGAAAACGCCGGCGGCGGCATGGGCATGCCTGACATGGGCGGCGGCATGGGCGGCATGATGTAATAACGCCGCTCAACCCTTAATATGACTGGGTTTTTGAGTAAGATGAAAATAAAATGCCTAACATAGAGGATTTTAACGGGGGCTTCTCATAAGTTGAGCAAACTTTTGAGAGGCCTCTTTTTTCATTTATTTAAGTAAAAAGTATAAGCTGATATGAAAATTTTTTCAAAAGAAGCCTTTCTTTGTCCAGCTCCAGCGCCCAGCGACTAGCAAACTTCACACTCCTTTCCTCGAAAAAGCTTCGCTTTTTCTGCGTGGATGTTTATTCGAGGAAGTGGCTCAGTGCACTACGATAAGTCAACATCGGCTCGTACCTCGCCGTGTTTCCTTTATCTCATTGCGGAGTGCTCCAGTTTGTACGTCGCTAAACGGGCGCTTGCGCTTTTCTTACGTAACATGAAGCTATACGTTTTTAGTCGTGCTATTGTCAGTGTGTCCCAACCCGTCCATGATCTGTTCCAATCCTACTCCAGCTTCGGCCAGTCTTTAAGTGCAATGTTCGCCTTTTGGGGAAAACGGGCAAACGTATGTCCTAATATCACCTTTCGGAACCAAAGTAATTGGGCTGATAGGCAAGTTACCAAATTCAGCTTCAGGTAATAAGTTACTTGTATAAGCCGAAGGTGGTGAGAAAATGGGTAGGCGAATAAAGCATACTGAACGTGACGTGGAGGAGTTAGCAAGGCTTATGCTGTCGGAAGCAGTCGGTGAAGGTGTTCAAGGGATGAACATGGTAGGAACGGTTGTGGCTAATCGCGTCGAGGCTGACTGTGCTCCTGACTTCAAAGGGCTGCGCAATATCCGACATGCGATCTATCAAACCATACCTGGCACCGAAATTCCTCACTTCGAGCCTGTCTTAAATGGAACATTGTATACACAACGTCCCACAGAAGCTGACCTTCAGAGGGCTAGGGATCTGTTACACGGTTATAGGGAACCTCGTGCAAGAATGAATTTGTGGTTTTTTAATCCCAGTCCAGGGAAAACGTTTCGGGCACCTTGTCCTGAAACGATGCCTAGATCCCCCATGACGAAGTTCGATTTTGCGCACAAGAATCATTGCTTCTATGTCGGGGTATCGGGCTATTGCCCAGAGTTTTATAGATAAATTAATAAGGAGCTGATCTTCCCATGACTTGTGGAGACTCTGGTTATTATCCAATGAATTATTATCCTGGTTTTTATCCTGCTCCCATGATGCGGACCAATCGCACACAACCTGCCGGCTATCCGATGGCCATGCCTTCAGGCCCCGCGTATGCCGCCCCGGTGGTCCCTATTGGGACCGCGCAGCAAATTCTGGCGGGTGCGGTGGAAGAATCATTTATCGAAAATATATTACGCTTCAACAAAGGTAAGGTAGGTACATTCTATTTTACTTATCAAGGCAACAACAAATGGAATGCAATGGTGTATCACGGGCGCGTAGAAACGGCTGGTCGTGACCACATCATCATCAGCGACCCGGATAGCGGCAAACGTTACCTGCTTATGATGGCTAATCTTGACTGGGTGGAGTTTGATGAAAGAATTAATTATCCTTTACCGAAAATCAGTCCGGAAGTTCAGGCGTCCCTGACGACATCGGATTGAGTTATAGAACGCTTAAAACCCGCTTACTTCTTTTGAAGGATGAGCGGTTTTTTTTAGTTTGACCATATATAGATGTGTTAACAAGTGAAGATTGGGAACTGGAGAAAAATGCCTGCTTAGGGAGAAATAGCATAATACTGGGCGCTACCCTTAAACAAAGGATAGCGCCCATTTTCATTTCAGGGCCATTTATTCGAATAAGACTTTCGAACAAAAGAGATAATAAATGACACATTATATTATGCGGGGGTTCTGATGATGGATAAAAGAAAGGTTTTATCATTTAGTACATTAGTTATTCCCTGGCTAACTACCCATTAATGGAAAAATTGTTCGCTTTCCTTCAGTCACATAATTTAACGAGGAGGATTTAGATTGAAGAAAGTTTTGAAATCCCATTTGTTAGTGGCAGCCGGTATACTCATTATCCTAAGTGGTTTGTTCCCGGGGACTTCACCAGTGTTTGCTGCAGAAAACAAAAACCAATGGAAGACGATTGATGTAAAAGCGATGACTTTTAATCTTAGATTCAAAAATAACAATGATTCCTCGCCGCACACTTGGAATGAAAGGGTTCCTGCAATTAGAAGACTGATTAACATGGGGAAGCCTGATATCATTGGGGCACAAGAAGTGTCACATTCGCAACTGCAAGATTTAAAAGATAATTTACCTGATTATCATTGGGTTGGCGGAAATCGCAGAGGATACTCTGCTATTTTTTATAAAGAAAAAGAATACAGCGTACAGGAGTATGACCATTTTTGGTTATCCGACACACCCAAAGTAATTGGTTCAAAAACATGGGGAAATAAAATTCCAAGAATGGTTGCCTGGGCAAAGTTTCTTGATAAAAAAAGCAATAAACAGTTCTATTTCGTCAATACACACTTTGACCATCAATCCGCCAAGGCAAGAAAAAAAAGTGCAGAGTTAATTCTTAAATTAACAAAAAAATTTGATCCGGAGTTACCGGTTATTTTAACAGGTGATTTCAATGCTGAACCAGACAGTCTCCCACATCAAATTTTAACAAGTGATGGAGAGTTTGATGATTTATGGGAAACAGCTGAGACAAGAATTAATGAAGACTTAGGAACATTTAATGGTTTTCATGATCCTACTGGTGAAGGACCTGATAAACGCATTGACTGGATTCTCGGGAAAGGAAACCTTACATCTAATGAGATTGAGATTGTTAACTATCAGAAGAATGGCCAATTTCCAAGTGATCATTTCCCGGTGCTAGCTGACATATCCTTAACTTACAACAAATAAGAGAATTTCAAAAGGAGCCAAGACCATTGACATAAATGAATGGTGCTTGGCTTTTATAATTGGCGGAAATTGGGATTTTCTTCCGAAAACCGGGCGCCCGGTTGTGGAGCAACGCTGTTGGAATATGATCAAACCTTTTGAATAAATGGTATACTAACGGAAAGGATAGGTGATTTGAGAGGGGATTGGCATGCATTTATATCACAGGGCACATTCTCATTGGAAGATTATTGGAAAATCCGTGAAAATAATGATGCATTATGCGAGTATATCGATAGATTTATTTACATATCCCCATCACCTTGAACGAAACATCAACGGGTATCCGGAAAAATTTACCGTGGATTTGGGAATTTCTTTGAGGGAAGTCCGTGTGAAGCTTTTTCTGCTCCCTTTGACATCGAATTGAAAAATGAAAACATAGAAGGAACGAAAATTGTCATCTCTGACATCAGCGTTATTTGCGATCCAAATGGTTTTACGGATCTTTATTTGAATCTATGCCGCTGGCATTCATCCCGGCATTGAAATACCGGGATGAATGCCAGTTGTTCGTAAAAACGAGTACTGGCCTCATTACTTCCAAATTTTTCGATGGTTTTCAGATGAATTTGACAGATATTTTTTAAATGGAAAAGCGTTATGGTTAGAGGTGAAGTGAAGAATTTTTGCCCACTTTTGTTTTCAAGGCCCGGTTTATTGAAGTCCAAATTATAGCGCTGCATTGTCGGGGAAGGAGTTGATATACATCGCCATTTTTGTTGAGGTTTTAAGGGTAATGGCAAGCGTATTGCTTATCTTTAGTTCAGCTTTTTATTTACGGCATTTGGATAGAACCAGAAAGCAAAGAAAACTTTCAGCCTCTGAACTCACAATGTACATAGTCATACAGATTGCATTTGGTTTCTTTACAATCAGTTTACTGATTTCGGTATTTATTTTATGATAATTGCATTGGTGATTCAGAATGAATACACGAATAAACCCTCTTTATTCCACAATCCGGGGCTTTTCCCTAATAGGGATTAGCCCCTATAAAAGCCACATTGTTGAGATAAACCACCGTCACAAGGCGTCGTGAATCTTTTCATAAAATAATTCAGTTATTATCACAGGCGTTTTAGTCAAGAGAATCTAGCGCGTGAAAAATGCAAACATATCGTTGTCAAGGATGCCGGTCATTATATCCACTTGGATCAACCGGATGCAGTCATAGAGTTGTTGAAATGCCGGAGAATCTATAATAATAGTAATATACGTATGGAAATCTGTGTCCATGAACGGACTTTCCATATTTGCTAAAATGATAGGCAGCAGATTGCACTTAGGTTGGTGAAGAAAATGAAGCAATTTCCCGGAGGGATTAAATTTTGTTATCCGTGGCGCAGTTATCAACGCGAGGTATTGGAACATCTGGAAACACATTTGGAAAACGATCATTTACATCTTGTTGCTCCGCCGGGGTCAGGAAAAACGGTACTTGGCCTGGAGGTCATGCTGCGGTTGAATAAACCGACGCTCATTGTGTCCCCGACACTTGCCATTCGAAATCAGTGGGTCGATCGCTTTACGGAGCTGTTCCTGCAAAAGCCGGAGCAGCCTGAATGGATTTCGACGGATTTGAGGAATCCGGCTTTTGTGACGGTGACCACTTATCAAGGGCTGCATGCTTTATTGGACAGCAAGGAAAAAGAGGCAGGCAGCGATTCGGATCTGGATGATTTCGAACGGGAACAGAATGAAATTGAGGCTTCTGTGAAAGATGAGGCATTGGAAAAGCTGCTTCGGCAAAATTTTCAAACGCTGATCCTGGACGAAGCGCATCATCTGAGAACAAGCTGGTGGAAAACGACTATGAAGTTTCGTGATCAGTTGGATCATCCGGCAGTCGTTGCATTGACTGCCACGCCGCCATACGATGTAAATTCGGCAGAATGGGATAAATATATTGAATTGTGCGGGCCCATTGATGAGGAAATCGATATTGCAGCATTGGTCAGGGAAGGCGATCTGTGTCCCCACCAGGACTATGTTTGGATGTCCGTTCCCACCCCGAAGGAAGAGGGGCCGATCCGTACATATCGCGATGAAGTAACGCAGTTTATCCAAGAGCTGAAAGAAAATGAAGAGTTGGTAAGGCTCCTGGAAAATCATCCATGGATTGAATCGGAAGAATATATCGAAGAGAAATTGGCGAATTATGGGTATTTTATTTCCATTATTTTATTTTTAAAAGAGGTTGGCAGCGACCGTTGGCAATCGCCTTTTCAACAAATGGAAGAAAAACTTACAGACTTGCCGGCGTTTACCGTAGAGTGGATGGAAGAATTGCTTGGCGGGCTCCTCTATCGCGATCCACATGTGGTTGTGAAAAACGAGCCGGCAAAAAGCATCAGAAAAAGGTTATCCGGAATCGGGGCGCTTGACCGGAGGAATGTCCGTTTGACAGCAACGAAAGCGATGGAGCGGACTTTATTGCAAAGTGCTTCGAAGCTGCAAAGCATAACGGACATCGTTTCGTTTGAAAAGCAAGCGCAAGGGGATGGACTCCGGCTCGTTGTGCTGGCTGACTATATCTATAAAGACGACTTGCCAAAAGCGGATCAAGATCTGAAAACCCTCAATCGGCTGGGTGTCATTCCAATTTTTGAAACCCTGAGAAGGCAATTGAAAAATCGTTGCCGGCTCGGTGTTCTAACCGGATCGATCGTGATCATTCCAACCCAAGCAGTCCCCCAATTGCATTCATTCGGCTTGGATTTTTCGGCACAGCCATTGCAGATCGATCCGACATATAGCGAAGTGATTGTTACAGGGGTGTCCAGGCAAGAGGCTGTCAAAGTCATCACGGCCATCTTTTCAGAAGGACACATTGATACGCTTGTGGGCACGACAGCTCTGCTGGGGGAAGGGTGGGATGCGCCCAGCGTAAACACGCTCGTTTTGGCCTCCTATGTCGGATCATTCATGTTGACCAATCAAATGAGGGGGAGGGCAATCCGATCGGACAAGTCCGATCCTCAAAAATGCGCCAATATTTGGCACCTGGTATGTGTTGATCCAATCACGTTTGATGGAGGATACGATTATACCTCATTGAACAGGCGGTTTAAATCATTGAGCGGATTGGATGAGGAATTTCCGATTATCGTTTCGGGGATAGAGCGCCTTAGGTTTCCGTCGCCGCCATATTCAACCAAAAAAACAAAGAAGGTCAATCATCTCATGATGAAGCGGGCAACGAACAAGTCGGCTTTATTTGAAAGGTGGCAGAAAGCGACCAATCTGGGTGAAAAGAAAAGGGAACAAGTGGATGTGGGAAGGGACTCTGTTCCGAGACCATTTTTATACCAGCATACATTGAGAACGTTGCAGATCATCACGGCATCTATCATCATAGGCACATTGTACGAAGCCGCCGTGGCAACCGCTAATAGAGGGTCTGACAACCTGTTGCCAATGCTGGGTATTGCCTTTGCTGCGGGAGTCATATTTTCTGCACCTTATTGGTGGAAGGCTGTCCGGATTTTGGCCGATAATGCAACGATCGAATCAAGTTTACAAACCGCAGGCCGGATCATTTATGAAGTCCTGTATGAGATCGGCAGCATCGAAACACCGCCGGATCAAAATAAAGTAGTGGCGGAGGAATTGCCAAACGGCATGATCAGTTGTTCCCTTGAAAGAGGGACACCCTACGAACAAAAGCTATTTTTGCAATCCCTGCAGCAGTTTCTTGATCCTATAGAAAATCCCAGATATATCCTTCACCGGACGTCGGGGAATAAGAGGGTTGTCCGCCATGATTACCACGCCATCCCAGATGAAATTGGGCGCAAAAAGGAGTATGTGGAGCTTTTTGTAAAGAAGTGGGAAAAGAAAATCGGACGGGCATGCGCCATTTTCACAAGAAATGTGGAAGGCAGAAAGCTATTGTTAAAAGCGCGGGTCAAAGCGATGTCCGGGAAGTTTGTCAAGCGGTCGGAACGAAAGAGTGTCTGGAAATGACAGGGTGTATGTATTGCAGAACTCCGGTGTATCGTTTTCCGGCTTGCTCCCTCCGTTACGTCATATGCTAATCTAAAATTATGATCAGTACGGAGGGGTGGCTTTATGGAAAGTAATGAACCAATGTTTACAATTGGAGAGTTTGGAAGAAGAGCAAGGATAACAGTAAGAACATTACGGTTTTATGAGGAATTAGGATTACTCGTACCATCGCGGAAAAATAGCTCCGGCCATAGATTGTATGGATTAGCGGAGCTGGCGAAACTGCAACAAATTCAGTCATTAAAATTTTTAGGGTACTCTTTGCAGGAAATCAAAAATCTAATCGGGAATGATACAAATGCATTTAACCAATTGGAAAAGTCTTTACCTCTGCAACATAAGCTTCTGACAAAAAAGAGAGACGAATTAAATCGAGCCATTGAAGCAGTAGAACATGTGCAACGCTTAATGAACGAAGAAAAACTAGTTACATGGCCAGTCTTAAGCTCTTTGCTTTTTCAGATAGAACACGAAGAAGATCAGAAGGAATGGGTGAAAGAATACTTTTCAGATGATGAGACAGCTAATCAATTCTTTTCTCTTTCGAAAAAACATCGCCAACAGCTTGACGCAGAAATGTTGGAATGGCTGGCTTCTCTAAAAAAGCTGATGAAAGAAGGTGCTTCACCGCAATCACCTGAAGCTTTTGATATTCTAATAAAACTGACTGAAATGGCAACAAGGCATGTCGATGATAAAGAAGAACTGGCAGAGCAACTTGAAAAAGCCCAAGAGTTAATGGAGTCAGATGTGATAAATTTTCAATTTCCTACTTTTTTAACACCGGAAGAAGAGTCTTTTATCGAAGAAATAGGAAAAGGAATGGAAGCATTATACAATCAAAATAATAAAATCGGGAATGATTGAAGGGAATCCATTTGTTAAAGAATCGGGCGCTTTTCCCTCCACGGAGTCTAAATTAATTTGTACAATTGGAATTTTCTTTCAGCAGCTGGGGCAATACTTCTAACAAGCTCTTGCCCATTGGGGGATAGGGCAATGCTTGGAGCAACCCGGGCACCTAATGGGATTCTGCCAAAAAGGGAGGGACAATGTGTTCCTCTTTTTTGTTTGCTTTTTGGGAGATCCATTGTAGCCAAATAGATAATCTTCTTTAGGGACTCATCAGTTGGATAAGCTGTTTTCGTTTCAGTTACTTTTCTAAGCTATCTGTGATAGCCTTTTATCGTATTGGTTGCAACATTTTCCGTTGGGATCTTTATTTTTATCCCGCATTAACGGGCAGTAAGACTCCCACCTCAAAACTCTAGAGGAATCGGAGTAGATTAGGTGGGAAATCAACTGCCCGTAAAAGCCCGATTCGTTCATTTAACAATCAGTGGGGGATGAAGAAAACCCCCACTGATTGAAGTTTCACTTTATCGCTAATCAATTAAAAGGGGAAAAAGCAATGCAAAAAAAGTTGAGTATAGGAGAAATGGCCAAGCTGAGAAACGTAACGGTAGATACGTTGCGTCATTACGATAAAATTGGCCTGCTAAAGCCATATCATATTGACCCTAAAACTGGCTATCGATATTATTCCATCTATCAATATGAAGTTCTCGGTACGATAAAAGAATTAAGGAAAATCGGTTTTTCCTTAGATGAAATCAAGCAGTTTCTAACCAATCGCAATGTTAAAAAATCAGTTCAATTACTTCAAAAATCAATGGACAATATCCAGGAAAAAATAAAAGAACTGCAAAATGTACATGATATTTTGAAGAACCGGATAAATAATATTCAATATTTCAGCGATAGTTACAGGGATTCGGATATTATAATCCGACAATTTGAGGAAAGGGAATATATTCAGCTGGATAGACCTGTAAATTGGGATGATAAGGAAAACCTTTATCTTGGATTCTTGGAACTCGAAAAAATGGCCGGTGGAATCATACCGGTTATAGCAAGCAATAAATTTGGTGATTTTATCAAGAAGGAATATTTTGATGAAATACGCCAAACTTCTGATTTTTCCCAGAACCTCAGCAAATATCAATCGAAATTATTTATCCTTGTGGAGGATGAAAAATCAGAGAAGCCGACTCAAAAGTTAGAAAAAGGATTATATGTATGCTCCTACTATGGTGGGATCGTTAGAGAGAAGATGATGGCAAAGCTGACAAAGCTGCTGGATTATTGCGATACTTATAACTATGTCATAACCGGCGACGCCGTTAGAATTATGCAGGTTGATGTTTCTTTGACAGACCAATACGACGAAGCTTTTTATGAAATACAAATTCCTATTCAAAGCATGTGAGCCAAAAACAGCCCTCAAAATGACAGCATTATCATTTCGGGGGGTGTTTTTGTGCTTTTTTTACTGTGATAAGAGGACGCCTTGCGCTTTTCTTCTTGACTCTCGGGTAAGACGAGACTTTATGATATATACATAGAAATCGTTGATAGCGCTTCCTTGCATTGAAGGAATTTTGCTTCAAGGAAATGCAATTAAAATGAAAGGAATGGCAGATGATGAATAAAGCATCAGCCGAAATAATTATTTCGGGCAATAAAATTTTTACCGGACTTTCCAACCAACCTGAATCCGCTTCAATCGCGATTAAGGGAAACAAAATAATTGCGGTTGGTTCTAAAGAGGAAATTATACAGTATGCAGACAGCCATACGAAAATATATCAATTTAAAGATCAATTGATTATGCCGGGATTCCATGACTTCCACCTTCATATAATGCAGGGGGCGGTTGCCCTGAATAGTGTCGACCTGTTCTCAGTGCGTTCGGAAGATGAAGCAGTAAAAATGATTCGGGAGTTTGCCGAATCAAAACCGGAAACCCAATGGGTAATCGGATTTACATGGGATGCGGGTTACTGGGATACACAGCAGCTGCCTACCCGCCACTCGTTGGACCGTATCCTTCCTGACCGCCCGGCACTCATGTTTCACGCGGAAGGCCATTATGCATGGGTGAATACGAAAGCGCTGGAGATTGCCAATATCACTCGTCATACGGAAAATCCTCCATACGGCATAATTGGTAAAGATGAAAATGGAGAACCGAATGGTATTTTATATGAAAGAGCAATGGATGCGGTGATCCGTCATGCATTTGATTTTTCAGATGTACAAAAAAGAGAGATGTTCTCAAATTTCTTGAAACACGCTGCAAGCTTGGGGATAACTGCCGTCCATGACTTGCATGGGTTAAAAACAATAGAAGCGCTTCATGTTTTCAAAGAATTTGAAGACAAAGAGGAATTGACAACACGCATTCATTTATGGCCTGTATTAAATGACAACCTGGAACATGCCAAACAACTGAGGGATACGTATCAATCGGATAAACTCCGGGTGTCGGGGCTGAAACAATTTATCGATGGTGTCATAACCCCTCGCACGGCTTATTTACTCGAGCCTTATGCGGATCAGCCGGAAACACGCGGAGAGACGTCCTTCCCTCCTGATACGATCAAAAAATGGGTTGTCGATGCGGATAAAGAAGGATTCAGCATCCGCTTTCACGCGATTGGGGATGGAGCGATCCGTCTCGCACTGGATGCCTACGAAGAAGCACAAAAGACAAACGGCAAGCGGGATTCCCGCCATTCTGTGGAGCATGTAGAAGTGGTTCATCCTGATGATATTCCCCGTTTTAAAAAGCTTGGTGTCACTGTTTCCATGCAGCCTGATCACTTTGCCATGTCAGAAAGGGATGTTTACACAGACCGGATCGGCCCTGAACGGGAAAAATACGTTTTTCCGATTCGTACATTGCAAGAAACAGGAGCAAATTTGGCATTCGGAACGGATTTCCCCATTGATGTACTGAATCCGCTTCTCCAAATTTATCGGGCGGTAACAAGAATCGACAGCAGTGGGGATACGGTATGGCATCCGCATGAGCGAATCACACTTGCCGAAGCGCTGAAAGCCTATACAGCCGGCCCCGCCTACGGTACATTCCGAGAACACGAGCTGGGGACATTGGAAGCAGGCATGCTTGCGGATATCGTTGTCTTGGAACGCAACCTCTTTGAAATGCCTGTGGAAGAAATACCCGATACAAAGGTACAGTTGACGATTGTTGATGGGAAAGTCGTTTATGATCATGCTAAGGTACCTTCAAAATAATAACCGGCACTCCGGGTGATAACATCAATAGAAAATTGCAGCATGGGGGAATGACAAATGAATGATACAAACACACCAACCCTTAAACGGTCGCTTTCATTAAAATATGTTGTGTTTTTTGGATTAGCCTTTATGGCGCCAACAACTTTGTTTTCAACATATGGTGTCGCCGCGGATATCACGAATGGAATGGTCGCAACCGCTTATCTTGTTGCCTTAATCGTTATGTTATTTACGGCCTACAGCTATGCGCAAATGGTGAAAGCCTTCCCGAATGCAGGTGCGGCCTATACATTTACACAAAAGTCTCTAAACCCTCACGTGGGTTTTCTCGTAGGTTGGACAATCATACTGGATTATGTGTTCAGTCCAATGATTAGTGCTTTACTGTTAGGAATAGCAATGAAGGCCTATTTCCCTTCAATCCCTATATGGATTTGGATCATTCTCTTTATCATTATAGTTACTATTATCAATATACTTGGCATAACAGTAGCGGCAAAATTTAATACAGCTCTTTTGGTCCTGCAATTCTGTACGCTGACGCTATTCGTTGTCTTCTCAATTAAGGGGCTTCTAAACGGTCAAGGTGCAGGGACACTGCTTTCCATCTTCCCGTTTATTGATTCAAATGTGGAAGCGTCTAATTTCATGTCGGTAATTCCGATTTTATGCTTTTCCTTTTTAGGGTTTGATGCGGTAACGACACTCTCTGAAGAAACGAAAAACCCTCGAAAGAATCTGCCAAGAGCTATTTATCTCGTTACAATCATTGGCGGAGTATATTATATTATTGGTTCGTATTTCTTACAGCTTATTTGGCCGGAATACCAATCATTTAATAATCCGGAAGCTGCCTATATGGAAATTGCCATGTTTATCGGGGGCAACCTTTTGACAAGTTATGTTCTTGCTGAAGGAATCATGGCAGGATTTTCGTCAGCTGTCGCGTCAGGAGCAAGCGCTTCTCGTGTTCTATATGCAATGGGACGTGAAGGTGTCCTTCCCACAAAAATATTTGGATATCTTTCACCTAAATATCGCACACCTGTCTTTAACATAATCATTATTGGAGCCATTGCTTTAAGCTCTCTATTCTTAAGTCTTACGACTGCTGTATCTCTTATCAATTTTGGTGCATTATTTGCTTTTACGATGGTAAATATTTCGGTGATCGCTCTCTATTTCTTCCGAAAAAAACAGAGATCCATTATGGGAACCATTCGATATTTTATTATTCCATTGATTGGTGCTTTACTTACGGGTTCAATTATGGTCATGTTGGACATCCATTCGCTGATGCTGGGAGGAAGTTGGCTTACGCTTGGATTCTTATACCTGTTATACCTTACAAAAATGTTTAGACAACCGCCCCCGGAACTTTCTTTTGAAGAAGCAAATTAATCTAATATTGAGAGGATTGATGAGAAATGAGTCAACAATCAGCGGATATGGTACTTTCAAGCAATGCTGTTTTTACAGGGCTTTCAAACCAACCGGAGCCAGCGTCCATAGCAATTAAAGATAATAAAATAGTAGCGGTTGGTTCCGATGAGGAGATTAAGCCTTATATAGGCGAGAATACGAAAATCCATCAATTTCATGACGAATTGATTATGCCAGGATTTCACGATTTCCACCTTCACCTGATGGATGGAGCAGTTACGATGAACAGCGCCGATTTATTCCCTGCCCGATCAGAGGAAGAAGCGTTGGAGATCATTCGTGAATTTGCCGAATCACGGCCAGAAGCACCCTGGATCATCGGTTCTACATGGGATGCGGGGTACTGGGACACTCAAGAATTGCCGACCCGCCATTCATTGGATCGCATACTTCCGGACCGTCCAGCCCTTCTGTATCATGCGGAAGGACATTATGTATGGGTCAATTCGAAAGCACTGGAGATTGCCAATATCACTCGCCATACGGAGAATCCTCCCTACGGCATAATTGGAAGAGATGAAAACGGAGAACCAAATGGTATTTTATATGAAAAAGCAATGGATGCGGTGATCCGGCATGCGTATGATTTTACTAAAGAACAAAAGAGAGAACTCTTTAAGGATTTCTCCACTCATGCTGCAAGTTTAGGGATCACCTCTGTCCATGACTTATTTGCAACAGAATCCATGGAAATGCTTTATGATTATGAGCTTTTCAAGGAATTTGAAGATAAAGAAGAATTGACGACACGGATTCATGTATGGCCTGCATTAAACGGTGATCTGGAACGCGCCAAAAAATTACGGGATACGTATCAATCGGATAAACTCCGTATGTCAGGTTTGAAACAGTTTATCGATGGGGTCATTACCGCTCGAACGGCTTACTTGCTCGAACCTTATGCAGATCAACCGGAAACACGTGGAGAGACATCCTTCCCTGCTGATACGATCAAAAAATGGGTTGTTGATGCGGATAAAGAAGGTTTCAGCATCCGCTTCCATGCAATTGGCGATGGAGCGATTCGTCTAGCCCTCGATGCTTACGAGGAAGCACAAAAGACCAACGGCAAGCGCGATTCGCGCCATTCCGTCGAGCATGTGGAAGTGATTCATCCTGATGACATTTCCCGTTTCAAAGAGCTCGGTGTCACAGTATCGATGCAGCCGGATCACTTCGCCATGTCAGAGCGCGGTGTCTATACCGACCGAATTGGCCCGGAGCGGGAGAAATATGTATTCCCGATTCATACACTGCAAGAAACCGGCGCAAATCTGGCGTTCGGGACAGATTTCCCCATTGATGTGCTGGATCCGCTTGTGCAAATCCATCGGGCGGTTACGAGAATTGACAGCAGCGGGAAAGAAGTGTGGCATCCACACGAGCGCATCACCCTTGCCGACGCATTAAAAGCCTATACTGCCGGGTCCGCCTACGGCGCATTCAGAGAGCAGGAATTGGGTACGTTGGAAGAGGGGAAGCTTGCGGATATCGTTGTATTGGACCGGAATTTGTTTGAAATACCTGCTGAGGAAATACCGGACGCAAAGGTTCAATTAACGGTTTTTGATGGAAAAATTATTTTTTCCAATACAGGAGCGGAAAAGAAAAAATAGACTTTCCTCTTTAAAATTGGCGATACCTGCATGCAAACATTCCTTAGGCACTGCTATAAAAAATAAGCAGCTTTCAAGCTTCTCACAGATATTTATATTTGCGGGAAGCTTTTTTACTGTAAAGGTAACTAATTATATGAATTCCTGTCTTTTGACAGGAGTTTTTGCAATCGTGATGAATACTGAAAGTGGAGGTGATAAAATGGATAACAAAAAAATGGTTATTAATCAATTCGGATCCAATGCTAGGAACTATGTTATAAGTCAAATCCATGCCAAGGGGAAAGACCTTGATTTCATTAGGGAAGTAGTAAAGGGTGGGAAAAATAAGGTTTTGCTTGATGTCGCGACAGGCGGCGGTCACGTGGCAAATGCATTGGCCCCTTTGTTTAAGACTGTCACAGCTCTAGACTTAACTCCAAAAATGTTGGCCCAGGCTGAGGAATTTATTGAGTCAAATGGACATGATAACGTTGTGTTTGTACAAGGAGATGCCGAAGATTTACCGTTTGGGGACAAAAGTTATGATGTGGTTACATGCAGAGTGGCTCCCCACCACTTTCCGAATGTTAAACGGTTTATCGGTGAATCATTTCGGGTTCTAACCGACGGGGGTATGTTCATCTTAGTCGATAATGTATCACCGGAATTAGATGGTTTTGACCAATTTTATAATAAGGTTGAAAAAAAGAGAGACCCCAGTCATTACCGGGCATATAAAAAATCAGAATGGATTTCCTGGATAGAGGAAAAAGGATTTTCTATTCAACTGTTTCGTACCTTTAAGAAGCGCTTTGTATTTGATGAATGGTGCAGAACAATGAACCTTTCTTCCAAAGACAAAGAGGAATTAAATAACTACATGATAGCCTCACCCAGAGAAGTTATCAATTTTTTCTCAATTGAAATGGAAAATAATCAAATTCAGTCCTTTCAGGGAGAAGCGATGATACTTATCGCATTAAAAACTATTAATGCTTAATCTTTTGTTCAAGTCGAAATTAAGATTATTGTTAAATTATCCAAAAATCCGAGCTTAACCGGTCATCTCAAAGAGATTTCTGCCCCACCGATTTTATAAGGCCCAAAGGATGTATAATGACATGTTTATCGAAAAAAACGGACCAGATCAAGGGCTGGTCCGTTTTTTATTTTAAACTCCTGTTTCTTAAACAAGAGCGGCCGCTTTATTTTTATGATAAAATTCTATGAAATTATGGACAACCTGATCCAAGAAGCCGATCGTACCTTGGTCAATGAGTTCTCCGGCTTCGTTTAGTTTTTCATGAACCGATCCGATATACACTTCATTGCCCGGCAATAAAACAGGTGACAGGGCCGGGTTTGAAAGGATTTCCCTCAAGTGGATCTGTGCACGTACACTGCCCAACACTCCCATGGAAGAACCAATGATAAAAGCGGGCTTGTCTTTGATCGTGAAATCTCCGCCGCGTGACAACCAGTCAATCGCATTTTTTAAAGCGCCGGGAATGGAGAAATTATATTCAGGAACTGCAAATAAAACAGCATCTGAATCTTTTACATTATCTTTAAACTCCTTGACATTGGCTGGTACATTGCTTTCCAAATCAACTGAAAACATCTCAAGTTCATTAATGAATACAGGTGTGATGTCCAGTTGGTCCGCATAACGGCTTTTCATATATTCAACCAGCTTCAAGTTATATGAAGTGGAGCTTGTGCTCCCGATGATTGCTTTAACTTTAATTCTCATGATGTACAGCTCCTTATGTGAATGGTGATGATTTTTTGAAAATCCAAGTATATTATAGAGCATATAAATTAAAATAAATAGTACGCACTTACAAGTGGCATAGTATATAAAAAGATACTAATTAAGGGGCTGCTAAAAAGATGAAAACAGAGTTCTGTAAAGTTGACGAAGCTTTAAGTATTTTAGTGGGAAAATGGAAACCGATTATTTTACTGCATCTGTTCAATGAAGGAACTTTGCGATTCAGTGAATTGAAGAGATTAATGCCGGACATCACGCAAAAAATGCTGACGAAACAGTTGAGAGAATTGGAAACGGAAGATATTATCGACAGAGTGGTATATCCACAAGTACCGCCAAAAGTGGAATATTCGATTTCCGAGTACGGCAAAAGCCTTCAGCCTGTCTTGAATGTGATGCACGAATGGGGAAGCGCCCACACCAAACATATGCAAGAAAAAAGGAATAGAAAAAACCTGGAGCAATCGTATTAACGCCTAGTTCCAGGTTTTTTTATTGTCAATTTGCCCACAATTCTTTTGAAACCAAAACACCCGAGTAACAAGTTGAAGGGAAAGGGGCAAAATAGCGGATTTCTGTTCATTTCCCGGTGGGCAGCCGCTGTATGGGTATAAAGGAAATATTTGTAACATGTTTGAAACAATAATGAAAGCTGATTGTAAAGTCACTCTGTCGAAATTTGATGTTATAATCTATCTGGACTATCAATAGTTGTCGGATCACTAGCATTGCATAAATGTAGTTGGAATATTCAATTTATAAATCTTCGCGAATTTTTGCCA
>NZ_VEKZ01000053.1:0-28349 GCF_007681465.1 Siminovitchia fortis | reverse complement strand
TAGGCGCTGGAGCTAGACAACAAAAGGCTTTGTTCAAAATTTTAAAGCTAAAACATCTTATACGCTTACTCTGCAAAAAAGGTCCCTGATTTATCAGGAACCTTTTCGATTACATCTTCTTTTAATTTTGAAGACTTTCTTTGAACCTCTAATGATCAGGCAGTATTACTTTCCCTTACTTCTGCCAGGATGCCGCCCTCTTTAAGATACTTTTCAACACCTTCTGAAGCACGATATGCCAATGCTCCTACAGTAGCGGTTGGATGATGCCCCCCAAAATGAGGAAAAGCAGAAGCACCGACAACAAAAAGGTTTTCCATGTCCCACATTTGCAGATAGTTGTTCAGCGCAGAAGTCGATGGATCGCTTCCCATGATGACACCGCCTGCGTAGTGTCCTCCTTGATAAATATGATCAAATTCTTGCGGAATATCATCCTTGTCAATAATGTCAGCACCCATTTCCTTTACTACTTCCGCACATTTCTCAACGCCAAACTTTGCAATGGCACGATCCTGGTCGGTATATTTGTAAGTTACGCGCAGAAGCGGATCGCCAAAATCATCCTTATATGTGGGGTCTAAATCCACGTAGTTATGCCACCAAGACATGATGGCGGGTGTATACCATACGACCATATTGCGGTGGGCATAGTGAATAGAATTTTTCTTGAATTCCGGTCCCCAGGCTGGCGTTCCGGCCGGCACATGGTTGCTTGCAATTGCCCCGTCTCCATACTGCCTGAGCTCTACTGCACCCCCATGAATGAAATCAAGATTCGAGTGATCGAAGTTATCTGCATTCAAATCGTTGAATGTTCCCCCCAGAGCACCGGCTCCGGCATATAGATTGAATTTTTTATCATTGAAAAAGCCTCTTGCACCTCTGAAGGTAATATTGAACTGGCCATGATAATTTCTTCCAATCACTCCCTGCCTGGTTTTCGGGTCATAAGGCTGTCCTATTCCCGACAACAGCAAAAGACGGTTGTTTGTGAAAGTAAAAGCGCCTAAAACGACCACTTTTGCAGGCTGTTCGTACTCCTGGCCAGTTTTCGTATCAACATACATGACTCCCGTTGCCTTGCCGCCTTTATGCAGTACACGGCGGACATAGCTTTCAGTTCTCAGTTCAAAATTTCCCGTTTTCTGCGCTGTTGGAATCACTGTTACAAGAGAGTCGGCCTTGGCTCCGAAATCACAGCCATATTGTGTACAAAACGCACAGTACATACATGCATTAATCACTTCTCCGTCAGGGTTTTCATATCTTTGGGATACATTTGCAGACGGAACCTGGTACGGATTGTATCCCAGATTTTTCGCCGCTTGTTTGAACAACTTGATAGGAGGCGACTCTTTCAACGGAGGGTTCGGATAATCGCTTTTCCGTTCACCCAAAGGATCTCGCTCGCCTGATATTCCTGCCGTCTTTTCCCATCGCTCATAATACGGTTCCATCTCCTTATAGGTGATCCCCCAGTCCTGGAGCATCATCCCTTCGGGAATCTTTTTCTTTCCATACCTCTCGACCGTCTTGCTATAAATTTCAAAGTCATACGGCCAATAACGGTAAGTTGCACCCGCCCAGTGAACACTGCCGGCGCCGGAACCCGTTCCTGCCATCATCTCTTCCCGTGTCCTTACGGGAAGTGCCACTTCATCAATATCAGTTCTTGAGGTAATCGTTTCATGTGACAGGTTCTGCATTAGCTCGAACCTGTTGGTAAACCGCAGCTCATCTTTCACTCCGGTAAAATCATCGAGCACTCTTTTAGGACCGCGCTCCAAACAAACGATCTTATAGCCCGCTTTGGATAGTTCAGCTGATACAACCCCGCCTGACCAGCTGGATCCGACAACGACAACATCTACTGGTTTCAGTCTTTTTGCCATGACTGATTCCTCCCATTATGCATATTTTTGATAATCTTTCAGACTTTGGAGATCCATTTTCACAAATTTTTCGGCCTCAATGACGTCTTCAAAAGATGCGCGCGGCCCCGGGTACTCTTTCATCTTCCACCCCTGCATATTTTTATTGCCCCCATATAACGGATCCGAATACACACCCTCTATGGTGGTTTTAAGGAGCAGATTGAAAAAAGTGACAGAATCAACGCCCTGCATCTCTACCTCGCCGTTATCAAACATTTTGAGCACTTGGTCCTGCTGATCAGGACTGGCATCAACGAACTTCTTTTTAAATTTATCTTGGCTCACTTTTTCCATCTTCCGGAGCCCGGCTAGAAAAATTTCGGCCCTTGTCAACCGCGATTGGTATCTTGGCGTTGGTACCGGTGTTTGGGTATCCGTATCGGGACCTGTTTTATCTTTCTGGCTGTCCTTGTGCTGGTAATCATGCTCTTCGCTATTTTGTCTAAACGGATCTTTCATATATTCCTTTGCATTTGTCCCCCAATAACTGGCCAGCTGCTTATCAATAAAGTAAGGGACTCCGAGCTCAATGGCCCCCGGGCCAATATCATCCTTCGGAAATATACGCTCTGTTGCAGCTCCCAATATATCGAAATCTTCTTTACGGCTGAAAAACATTCGCGCTTCCTGTAGTGCTGCACCCTTTACAGCCTCATCTTTAATTTGGGCTTCTTGCTTTTTTTGATATTCATTTGTCAGCAATCCCCCTAACAAAGAACCTCCGACAACACCTCCCGCAACCATGCCAGTGTTTTTAAGAAACTGGCGCCGGCTCAATCCTTTTTTTTCATCTTTATCTGAGTGCTGGTCTGTCACCCTTTTTCCCTCCTTTAAAAGGATTCATATTAATTTTTCACTTTGTTCCAATACTTTCCATCCATCCAAATTATTATACAAGCGTCTCAATTTATAAGAACAAAAGTGGAAGCGCCTGTTCATCGACGTACAGACTGAAATGCGGAAGACGGCCGTTTAGGGGCGACAAGCGCTGGAGGGCAAACCTGTGAAGTCGTTCTTTGACTTCATTGGTTTGACCGAAGCGACCTCGAGCCCCTGCCGTCTGAAGCTAGACACTGGAGTGCCTTCGACGAGATAAAGGAAACACGGCGACGAAGGCAGGCTCAAGCAGCGACGTCCTGTCGCTTCGCCTGCACTAGCACCTCCTGTGCGTCGGAGCCGATGTTGACTTATCGTAGGAGGAGGCGCGAAGTCTGCTAGTCGATAGGCGCTGGGGCTGGACGTAGATTAACGTGAAAAGTATGCTATCCACGACCAAACCAGTTTATAATTTCCTTAAAAATAAAAAAGCCTTGATGATCAGCGTTTCACTGACATCAAAGCCTTTTCTGATTAAACTATTGATTTCCGCTTTCTTTATCCCCGTTCAGATCAATTTTTTCGCATCCGGAATACAGACAGGAGAATATATCTAAGCCCTCTTTCGCTTTTGCCAGTCCTTTTAAATATGGAGTGACCAAATCCTTGAAATCCGCTTCAACCCCTTTTTCCTCCAGAAGTCCATGTACATATAATTTTTTTTCATCGAATAAAAAAGCTACATTTCCAACCGCTTTTCCATTTGCATCCACAATGTTCAATAATTGAAAATGCGGGTTTATAACTTCAGGCGAAAAATAAATTTCCAATTTGTTTTGCTCCTTTATGTGAACTTTAATTGCTCGAATAGCGTCCCGCTGCCTGTCGAAGGTTCCTCTTTCTTGACACGGATGAAAAACAGGCATAATAGCATAGCCAGAAACACAATGCCGGCTGTAGTTAAAAACATCCCAGATCTTGACCAATCCATGAGCGCGCTAAAAACTGGCGGACCGACAGCGACACCTAAAAATCTGACCGACCCATATAAAGACGTGACAAAACCTCTGCGCTCTGCTGATACTGATCCGGTAATGAAACTGTTAATGCAAGGTAGTACGAGTCCGGTCCCTATGCTGCTGAAAACAAGAATAGAGATGAAAGGGATCAACCCTTTAAAAAAGACCAATATTGAAAAAGACGCTGTCATTAATATTAATCCAATGACAATCAGCTTTTTCATTAATTTCATGTTCTTTCCAATCTTGCTTCCGGTTATATATGAGGTCAAAGTCATGAATAAAAGCGGGATAGCCAAGATGCCGCCTTTTAGAATACCGTCAATATGATGGTCCTTTTCGAGAATATCGGATATATAGAACAATATCCCAAACAGCGTAAACAAACATGCCGCTCCCGTAAAATATGCAACAAAAAGCCATCGTCCTTCCGTTTTAAAAACAGAACCCAGTCCCTTGATGTAATTGCCGACGCTCGGCGGTTCTTCATCCTTTTTCTTTTCCTTCACAAAAAATATGGTTAAAAGAATGGATATAAGACAAAAAATCGGAAAAGCAAAAAACACGGCATACCATATAATCAGTGCAAGCAATGAACCAAGAATCGGGCTGATGACTTTCCCAAAACCGTTTGAAGCCTCAACCAGACCAAGCACTTTGCTTTGTTCTCCGCCTTTAAAAAGGTCCCCTGTCAAAGCCATGGCAATCGGAGCAGTGCCGGCTGCACCAATTCCCTGCATGATTCTTCCTGCCAATACCCATGTGTATGCATTGGAAAACCATGCCGAGGCTGCACCGGCCAATATCCCTCCGCTACCATATAAAATCAGTGCCGGGATAATGACCGCTTTCCGGGAAAAACGGTCGGATAAATAGCCTAAAATCGGGATGGATACAGCCGCAGCCATAGAAAATACCGTAATGATTAAACTGATTTTAAACTGGGAAACATCAAACTCACTTTTCATTTTCGGCAAAATCGGAATGAGCATGGAATTTCCCAAAACCAAAATTAGGGGAATGGATGCAATTGCCGCGATGGCCATCCCCTTATTTTTTTGCTTCGGCAACATATTCCCTCCCATCGCCCTGAATTATGATCCTTTTTATTTTGGCGGCATACTTGCTTTTTATGCAATTACACTAGCATTGCATTAATTGAAATTAGCAATTCAAAATACTAAAAACATTCAATAATTACCAGTTTAGACAACAAAAAATCCTTTACAATGGAGAGGTCAGGTGGTTCCTGTCCAAATCCAAAGTAAAGGACTTCAGCTATGGACAAGAATACACTACTTTCATCATTTGGTAAATGGGTTTTACCCATAAATACGGAAAAAATTAATGAACAAGTTAAATTTCTTAAACAGGATTATTACACAAAGAAACTAACGACGGGAGCGTATATCAAGCTCTTACTGTTTGCCCAGCTTCACGAGTTCAATAGTCTGCACGCAATCAGTGACGCTTTACTAGATGAAGACCTTCAAATAACGCTGGGGTTTGAATCTATCAGTGCATCGCAACTTTCTCGGAAGAATAACAACTTGGATCCGGCTATCCTTTCAACGCTGTTCCTGGATCTTGTGAAAAAGATTCAAGAATATCGCCATCCCAGCACAAGGAATTTGCCTCTAAAAATCATTGATTCAAGTACGCTTCCACTTAATCTGACGAACTACAAATGGGCAAAATTCCGGAAGACCAAAGCAGGCGTCAAGCTTCATTTACGGCTTGTATTCATGGATAAGGACACCGTCTATCCCGAAAAGGCAGTCATTACGGTAGCGAAAGAACATGACAGAAACCAACTGGAAGTCCTCGTGGATGACAAGGAATCCATGTATGTGTTTGACCGCGGCTACGTCGACTATGAACGTTTTGACCGCATGACAGATGATGGCTATTTCTTCGTATCCAGACTGAAGAAAAATGCCGTCATCCGTGAAGTGGAATCCTTCTCCCTGCCTGAGGGAAGCACGGTCTTGTCGGATAAGATGGTGCTTATCGGTTCGACTCAAAACCGGGCGGAAAACTTTTTTCGACTGTTAGAAGTGGTAGATTCCAAAGGGAATGTCCTTCGGCTGATCACCAACCGGTTTGATCTGGAAGCCGACGAAATAAGTGAAATCTACCGTTCGCGCTGGGCAATTGAGCTATTCTTCAAATGGCTCAAGCAACATGTAGAGATCAAACACTTCTATGGGATGAGTGAAACTGCGATACAAAACCAGATCTACCTGGCGCTCATCACCTATTGCCTGCATGTGCTCATCCAGTTGGAGACGAATAGTAAGAAAACACTACTTCGTATCAGCCGATGGCTAAAGGCAGCCATTTGGAAACCCGCATTCGTATGGATTCGGCGCTTTGAAGAAGAAACTTAGCTTATCGCTTGTCGTCGTCCCTTTTGTTTAATTGTATATTTTTACCAAATGGACAGTGCCACCTTTGCTTAAGGCTTTGCCTTTTTGGCACTTTTTCATGAAAGTATATTAACGGAATATTCTAACGGCATTTATGCAACGCTAGTGATGCAATTACAATAAATTAATTCAACAATAAAATTGCACTCTTGCCCAGCTTTTGAATAGTCTATCGTAGAAACTGGAGGAGGCGTTTTCCTTATGGAATTTTTGGATTTGCCAATGAGAACTTCTGGAACGAGAACTTATGGCATTACTTCAATTGCTGACTTTGGCGTTCCTTTACAAGAACTGGAATATATTTTATCCGATTACGGGCATATTATCGATATTGCCAAGTTGGGAATCGGATCAGCCTATGTCACGCCGAACGTTGAGAAAAAAATTGCACTCTATAAAAAATATGACATCGAACCATATTGCGGGGGCACCCTGTTTGAAAAAGCCTATTATCAAAACAAACTGACGGAATATACCGATTACTTGAGGAAATTAGAAATCGAATGGATAGAGATATCCAACGGGACAATCGATATCCCTTTAAACGAGCGGCTTAATCTTGTTTTACAGCTCAAAAACGATTTCCACGTGATAGCAGAAGTCGGGTCCAAGGATGCAAACAAGCATATGTCCACTTCCGATTGGGTAGACGAAGTCAAAATCCTGCTGGAAGCCGGCTGCCAATATGTCATCACGGAAGGCAGGGATTCCGGCACTTCAGGCATTTACGATAAAAGCGGGTTGATCAAGTCTGAATTGGTAGAGGAATTACGAAAAGAGATTGACTGCAATAAAATCATATTTGAAGCGCCTCTTCCGAAGCATCAGATGTATTTCATCAACGAGATTGGACCAAACGTCAATTTGGGGAATGTGAGGCTGTCTGACGTTTTAATTTTAGAGGCTCAAAGATGCGGGTTAAGATGCGAGACTTTTTTCCTGGAGGAAGCTGAATGCAAGTTACCTTTATAAGGCACTTGTCTACGGAATGGAATAAAAAAACGTGGCTGCAGGGCAGGCGCGATATAAGGATTTCCTCTGTCACTGAAAATGATTTGCATAAGATCAAGAAAAATAAGGAGCACTTGGAGAGCCTGGCACCCTTTGATCTAATTTTGGCCAGCACGTTGAAAAGAACACAAGAAACGGCCCGGCTGTACGGATATGAACCGGAAATTGAGCACTTGCTTGACGAATTGGATTTCGGTACGTTTGAAGGGCTTCCAAAGAAAAAACTAATAGAAAAATTGGGAAGCAAATGGGTGGATCATCCCCTTGATATTACACTTGGCGAACCCGTCAGAGACTTGGAAAAAAGAATTATCTCCTTCATGCAAAAATACAAAAGCCGCAAAAAAATTTTGGCTTTTGGGCATGGTGCTTGGATTAGAGGAGCTTTATCCTATGTAAATTACGGAGACATAAATCAAATGAATAAAATGGAAGTTAAAAATAACGATTGTCTGACCATCCATATTACTTAAAGAAGATCCCGGGATAATGGGATCTTTTTATCTTCTTCTCCAACTTACAGTCATGGAAGTGATTTTATGGATTTTTAAATGATAAATAAAATCAATTACATTCGTTGACATAAACTGACAGACAATGGCGAAAATGACAATTTTATAGTCTATGACAAGGGAAGTTAAAAGAAAGATAAATAGGTTAATCCCCATCATGACTTTTCCCGGACTCCAGTTTTTATGAAACGCAATCATCAGCGCCGGAATCACCATCCCGCCGCTTGAAGCCCCGGCACGAATGAGCAGCCCGACACCCAGGCCGAAAAACAAACTGCCCGCAGCCATATCCAATAATAGAAAACCGGGCTGCACAGGTACCTGCATGGTAAAAAAGCTGATGGTGGCAGACGTGGTTGCAACCGAAAGCACCGTCCTGAAGGTCCATGTATATCCAAAGAAATTCAAAGCGAACAATAAAAAAACTGCATTTGCAAGCCATAAGGAAAAACCTAATGATAAATCAAACCAATGGTTGATAAGGAGGGCGATGCCTGCTGCACCGCCGGAAGGGATGGAATGCGGAAACAAGAACAAAGACATGGACATTCCCTGCAGAAAAGCCCCTGCAAATAAACAGACATACGTAAGAAATAATTTTCTCATAGAATCGAATGCATATCCTTCATATTGTTTCTGGCTCCCATGTATATCCCCTCCTTGTCCATCTTATGAGAAAATAACCATTTTATGTAGGAACATTTTTTAAGAGTTGGACGAAATTTCTCATTTACTCATAAATTTCATCTGCATTTTCATATCTCAATGTTTCAGATTGGACTCGTTCCGATTTTTTATGGTCATAACGCGGTGTTTTTCTTGTTTGATCAACAGGCTGATCGGAACCTCCTTTCGAAATTTTTTTCTCCGCTTGATTCTTATGCATTGTAACTGGCCTCCTTTCGAAATTTGTTTGAATTTTTATGTTCCCCAATTTATTTTCCTTATACTCAAAATAAAAAAATAACCTTGATAGCCTTAGCCAAAAAGGTTATTTTTTATTCTCGCCTACTGCAATTTAGGTTTTGCAACCATAAACCATTTTTGAACACGCCCTATAATGCATGTTTTTGCAATGGAGCAAACTCATGTACCCATACCTTCATGTTCGGAAGCCATTTCATACCAGGGTGAAATCCTAAGATGGCTTCTTTATAATCTTCCAAATCTTTATATCCCTCTTGTTTTGCATGTTCATCCGTCATTTCTCCCAGGCTTTGGGAGTAAACGTTTTCCACGATATATTGATTGCCTTTTAAATTCATAACCTCCCCAATGTCAGCATAGCGTCCATTTCGGCGGGTGGCTGTTTTCCTGCCCTGGATCACTTTTTCTACATCGGCAGGTACTGTAACTAAGCGTTCAATTGTACAAGTTTTTGGCGGAAGGCTTTTGATGTCTTTCATGTAATAAAACCACCTTTGAAGAAATCTTTTTTACAAATATCCATATTCTTGCTCATGAAGATCCGGATTAACAGTTCATCCGGATCTTCTAACTAATATCATTTTAACACATCTTTTGTATCTAAAATAAGGCATTTTTATAACTTAAATCCCGGCATTTATCCTTGATTTCAAGGGTGATTCCCGGGTTTTTACAATGGCAGCCCTATTTTATCGTCATTCTGGTTACATACCGGGAGATGAATGAAAAAAGATGTTCCTTCATTGACTTTGCTTGTCACCGTGATTTTTCCATTGTGTAAATGGACGATCTCTTTACAAATCGTGAGCCCAAGACCATGTCCGCTTTTTTGCATAGTCGAATTTGTATGGAAACGGTCGAAAATAAAAGGCAGCTCATCTTCTGAAATTCCGCAGCCAGTATCCGTGACAGCGAACGTTACCAGATGATTCTCTGTTCCAAAAATCAATTTAAAACCAATTTCCCCGGACGCTGTATGCTTGATTGAATTTGATACAAGGTTCTGAACTACTTGTTCCATTCTTCTCATATCTACCTCTACATACGGGTAATCTTCAAAAGCTGGGTCATCCATTTCACATGAAAAATTCAGCTTCGAACTTATAATATCATGCTCAAATTGTTTGCATATTTGTCTGAAAAATCGGTCTGCCCGAATAGGTTTCTTGTCAAAAGAAACCCCACTTGATTCCAGGCTTGATAATTCAAACAAATCATGGATCATTTCACTTAACCTTAATAGGCGCCGGTGACTTTTTCCAAGATAATGCATCAGCTCGTCTTTATCTTGAATAACACCATCAAGGATGGCTTCAATATAACCTTGTACAGCTGCGATGGGTGAACGAAGATCATGTGAAATATTTGAAAGAAATTTGCGTCTCATTTTTTCGGCATCCGCCAATTCTTGATTCGCTTTTTCCAAGTGTTCATAAGCAAGTTCAAGTTCTTTTGTACGGCTTTTCACTTTTTTCTCCAAGTTTTCATATAATTGTGCATTCTCGATCGATATCGCTGCCTGTGAAGAGATCAGATTTAATATTTCAATCCTTTCTGGTGAAAAAGCGGATATCAATGAGTTGTGTTCTAAATAAATAATGCCGGTCAGCTTCCCCTGATGAAGAATGGGAAAACATAAAACAGATATAGGCTGTTCTTTTTGAATATAAGGGTCGGCGGAAAAGCTCTTGCTGGAAGCTGAATTAGACAAGATCACAGGATCAAGGCTCTTTTCAACATAATGCACAATATGTTCTGGAAAGCAGATTTGATCATGATGATGCACTATCCGGGTTCCATCTTTATCTATGACTCCCTGTGCAATCGGCCTAAGTTTATCATTGACTTTTAATAACATGACTCCTTTTTGTGCTCCACCATTGACTAATACAATATTCATGACCTTAGAAATTATCCTTTCTAATACAATTTCACTAGATATCGCCGCAGCTGCAGTCAAGATGGACTTTGAGTCAATGGAATAGGTATCTGTGTCATTTGCAGAGCTTACATCTTCTCCCCCTTCGAAAAGATTGGAATATTCTTGTTTGATCATGGCCACTTTTCTCATTGCCCCCCATTTACCATAGGCATCAACAGAAGCAAACAAAGCCATTTTGGCCATTCGGTGAAAGCCATTGGTAAAATAAAACTTCGCTGCACGCTCATTGATCAATCCTGCATCCTGATTAAAGCCATTTTCAGCAGCCTTTGCCGCCGCCCATTCAAAATATTTTCCTGCATGAGCCGTGTCATTTTCTGTCCATGCCTTTTCCGCTTTTAATAAATAATATTTATGTGCATAATTGGCAGGACTTTCATCCATCCACCTTTTAAATAGCTTCAGGTTCTTTTTAATGCGCTTTTTATTCTTATATTTTTCGATCTTGTTTGCTTTTTCCAAATTTCTTAATAACCATAATGATTCGTAGAAATAATATTCGGGGGCGATCATTAGAACGAGCGAGCGATCCACAAGCTTTTTCAGTTTGTTCATTAACTCTTTTGCGACATTTATTTCATTCATTACATATGAAAATTGTAATCTTAAAGAGTAATGAATGATGGTTGCCGCCTCATCGACTGTCTTAAAAGCATAGTTCCAATTTGGATTGTTTTTCGTTCCTTCCAAAACGGCAATCCAGTCGTTTAATTCATATAGAAAGTCATCAGCCAAAGTATACTGTATTTTCACTGAAAACTTTCGCTGACGTTCAATTAAACGGGCAGTTTCCCGCAAACTATGACCCTTTAAAAAACTGGCCAAACAAAGAAACGAGCTGTTTGCTCCCGCAATATGGAAATTACCTGATTCAATACAAAGCTTCTGTGAAAGCTCAAGCATTTTTTCGCTTTCGGGTAGATGGCCCTTCCAATGATGAATAAATGTCCCAAAAGTAAAATAGGCTCTCCCTCTCAACATGGCACTTCCGGATTTATCAGCATAGAACGCAGCCAATTTGCCAAATGTAAAACTGTCTTCGTAACGTGAAAAACCTGCGCTTAAGATGAGCGCATAATTAATATAAGCAAGGGCTGTTAAGTCAGTTGTCCCGTGTTTTAAAGTAAAATGAAGAGCTTTTAGCATTAAAAGTGTCGCCAGGTTTTGATTGACATGATAAGCAGCGCCATTCATCCTTATTAACGTTTGCATAACAAGTTTGTGGTTTTGATCCTTCATTTCCGGCAAATGCGCAAGTTCATCCATTTTATATTTTCTTAAGATGAATCTTCCTTTGATATATTCCTTTGCCACCAGGATCTTCCCAGGGGCTCTATCAATTTTCCAGCCATACAGCTGCAACGCTTTCAGGCCGGACTCTACAGCATCTTCCACCCGATGTAAATGAGTATACAAAGTCATTTTTAGATTATAAATCGCGAGTTTTTCTTCACGTGACCTGACTTTGACCAATGCTTCATCAAACTTTTCCTCTGCAAATTGAAACTGATTATTCATATATGCCAGCTCACCAAGTCCAACGGTAATGTTAGCGGCCAAATCATAATGAAGAGTCCAACCGTTATCTCCAAGCAATGCGTTTGCCATTTTATAAAATGAAAAAGAGGCTTCAAAAGCAGCTCCTTCTTTTGCCTTTTGTCCGGCAATCGTGTTCCATTCGGCCAATTGGATTTTTTCATCCGAATGTAAAAGATTGATGCATTTGTTAAAATGATTCACAATATCAAATATATTTTTTTCAAGTACATTCTGCTGGATCATCAATCTTCCTATCGTTAAATGGCTTTTTTCCCGATCAGACAAAGTCATTGTCGAGTAAATGGCCTGCTGTACTTTATCATGCAAAAATCGGTATTCGTCTGAAATCCTTTGGTGTCTATTGGTTTCTCCACCCGGGTAAGTGAATTTGTTTACGGTGCTGAGTGGAAGAACCAAACCCTCTTCCACTGAACTCCATAGCAATTCATATGCTTTTGCTGCGTTTTGATCATTAAATGCGGCGATCAATATACGCAACTCAAACTGATTGCCAATACACGATGCAAGCTTTAACAATTCTTGTGTAGCTGTTGGCAGCCTATGGAAACGGTCGACAATAAAATCCACAATATCATCTGCGATCGTCATATTGCGCAATTTTTCAAAATGAATGGTCCATGTCTTCTTCGATTGATCAAAGACAATGACCCCCTGATGATCAAACGTTTGAAGGAGCTGTTTGGTAAAAAATGGATTTCCCTTTGTTATTCTCTGTATCATTGTCGCCATTTCTTTCGCTTCTGAATCCGAACATGCAAGGAGTTGTTGAACCCATCCCTGCGTATGACTTTCCTTTAATGGTGTTAATGGGATCTCTACGAGACGCAGGTCTTTTTGCTTAATAGCTTTTTGCATGACTTCCAGAGGATGCCCGGCGAAAACTTCATTTTGACGATAGGCGCCAATCACTAACAAATGCCTGTTACCGGGTTGCGTAACAATATATTGAAGCAATTCCATTGTCGCTTGATCCGCCCATTGCAAATCATCTAAAAACAATACGAGCGGATGACTTTTTGTAGATAATTCCGAAACAAGTCTGTCAAATGAATGACGCAAGCGGTTATGGGTTTCCAGCACTGTAATCATTTCCGGATCTTTTTGCTTCCCGGTAATCCATTGAATTTCCGGAATAATGGAAGCAAGCACAGGTAAATGACCTTCAAGGTTTTTCTCCAAAATTTCTTTCCAGTGTACGATTCTTTTCTGCCCCTCGGATAGCAGTTGTTTAAACAAATCTTTAAATGCTTGAATCAAAGGTGCATAAGGTTCTTGCTTTTTCAATAAATCAAACTTTCCGGAAATAAAATATCCACGATTTTTAACAAGAGGCTGCTGAACCAACTGAACGAGGGCTGTTTTGCCAATGCCTGATTCCCCGGAAATAAGAGCAAAAGTCGGGTTTCCGTTGCAGCTGGCATCCAATGCACGAATCAGATTTTTTTCGGCATTGTCTCTTCCAAACATCTTTTCTCCAAAGTCCACCCTAAGAGGATGATCTTTTTGTCCTAATGGAAAGTTGGGGATTTTTTCCATTAATAGGAATCTTCTTTTGAACTCCAATAAATCTTCTTTCAATCCATCAGCACTTTGATATCGGGATTCCGCTGTTTTTTTCAATAATTTCATAACAATATCGGATAAAATATTTGGAATGTTGGGATTCGCCTCAATAGGAGATATTGGCGTTTTGGCAATATGTGCATGAACAAGATCCATTGGATGGCGAGAATGAAATGGCAGTATTCCGGTAAGCATTTGGTAAAAAATAACTCCCAATGAATATAAATCGGAGCGCTCATCAAGGAATCGATTCAGTCTGCCTGTCTGTTCCGGCGAAATAAAGTGGGCCTGCTGCTCCGACAGATGCAAACTTGCGTGTGATTGAAAACGTTCATATGCAAGATGGCCTGCATGCTCAAAACCGGTTAATTTCACCTCTAAAGGAGTCAATTGAATAAGGATATTGGCTGGATGAATATATTTATGGATGATTTGCCTGCTGTGTAATTTCTCCACCGTCGCTGTGATTTTTATGGCTATATTAACAAAATCAGAGATATCCAAAGAATTCCCTTTTAATAAAGTTTCAAGAGAAACCCCCTTAAAAAATTCCATCATAATAAAAGTTTCATTTTTATATTTTTCCAAAGCGATCGGTCTCAAAACCCCTTCGATCGGGAGGTTTTCAAGCAAATGTAACTCATGGGTTGTCTGATTAGTATCAGGAATGATTGAAGATGTAGGGGTGCGCGTCCTTATAAGGACAGGGGAATCAGTGGATTTTTGAACAGCCGAATAAAAAACCCACAATTTGTTTCTATCCAACTCTCCTAATACTTCATAATCGGGCAAAATAAAAGGACTCTCTAAGAATTTCATACACCTTCACCTCGCTGTATTTAAAAAATAAACTACGGCTCCAAAAACTTTAGCAAATCTTTAATTAATTTTAAAAGTCATTTATACAAAAGATAGTAGAATATTCATTATAATTTTAAATAATGGAGGGAGCGGTCTTGAATCAACTGATCAAGGACCAAAAAAATAATAGCAAGGATTTGGATATGGAATGGGTCTATTTAATACTCATGGCAAAAGAAGCCGGATTAACGGTTGGCGATATACGCACCTTTATTAAAAATCACCGTCAATCCGAATGATGGAACTTATAACCGATACCTCTGACTGTTAATATAAACTGAGGATTAGCCGGGTCTATTTCAATTTTCTTTCGCAAATTACTAACATGCACCATGACTGTTCGAAAATCCCCGAAACTTTCTTCTCCCCAAACATACTGGAAAATTTGTTCAATTGTATAGACCCGATTAGGGCTTTTTGCAAGCAATGTCAAAATATCAAATTCCTTACCAGATAAATGGATGTCACTTCCATTCATTTGTACTGAATAATTGTCCAGATCAATCACCAATCCATTATATGAAAGTACAGATTGCCGGGCATGCTCTTTCATCTGTAACAGGCGATTCCGGCGCAAATGGGCTTTTACCTTTGCTGTTAACACGGAAGGACTAAACGGCTTAGATATAAAATCATCCCCGCCAATTCCGAGTCCAACGATTTTATCTACATCATCATCTTTCGCACTTAAAAATAAAACAGGAACATCGCTTTTCTTTCTGATCAATTGACACACCTCAAAACCATCAAGGCCTGGCATCATGACATCTAAAATAAGAATATCTGCTTTTGTTTTTTCAAAAAGATCCAAAACCTTATCGCCGTCTTCCGCCTCGATGATTCGAAAGCCTTCCTTGCTTAAGTACATTTTGAGTACCTCTCTAATATCCGGATCATCATCCGCGATAATGATATTCCCTTTGAGCAATGCATTCCCCCTCTTTCTGCTGAATTTGAAATTTACAGTGTATCATCTAGTAATATATTACCATAATTTTTGAATAATGGTCCGATAGAGTAAGGAATATGGATCTATATTAGTTGTGTATTTTATTGAAACGACAGTAAGTATGTATTTTTACATTCCCACTACTTTGTCAAGAATACCAACTGTTCATAGATTGCAACAATTTCATCCATTTTCATGCGAACAAGACCGCTGGAGGAAGGAGCCACAAAGTCAATGACACCAGGGACAACAGAACCCTCTTGTGCACCCCAGGCGACATCCTTTCTTCGGCTGTATTGCTGGTATACTCCTTTTCCTACAAAGCAGGCAATCTTAGGCCGGTAGATTGATATTTTCCTGATCAGTTCTTCCCTGCCTTGTTTATATTCTGCAGAAGAGATTTCCTCAGCGTTTCGGGTCGGCCTCGCTACGATATTTGTGAATCCGTACCCATACTCGAGCAATGAAGCATCTTCATCAGGGGAAAACTTTCTGTCAGTGAGCCCGGACTGATGCAAAATAGACCAGAAGCGGTTGGTCGGATTGGCATAATGATGGCCTGTTTCGCTTGAGCGGATGCTTGGATTGAAGCCTATGAACAGGATACGCAAATCCTTTTTCAAATGGTCAGGTATTGGTCTCATTGCTGCTCCTTTCTTATAAAAAGCAGGAGCCGCCCACGCGGACGGCTCCTGTAAGTTTTATTCTAAATTAGTCCACTTTTACCCGCCAGCCAAACGGATCTTCTTCCTTACCCGTTTGAATGCCCGTCAAAGCTTTATATACTTTCATTGTCAACTCGCCTGTTTTTCCGTCATTGATGACCATCTTTTCATTCTTCCAGGATAATTCCCCGATAGGTGAAATGACAGCGGCCGTGCCAGAGCCGAACGCTTCCTCCAGTTGGCCGTTTTGGTGTGCGTCATACAGCTCCTCAATGGAGATTTTTCTCTCGGATACAGGCACGCCCCAGTGCTGAAGAAGCTCAATAACGGACTTTCTGGTGATCCCTTCCAGAATGCTTCCGCTCAATGCAGGTGTTACTACTTCACCGTTGATTTTAAAGAACACATTCATACTTCCGACTTCTTCAATGTATTTATTCTCTTTCCCATCAAGCCACAGGACTTGGGAATAGCCTTCAGCATTTGCTATTTCCTGCACAATCATGGCACCAGCATAGTTGCCGGCTGTTTTAGCATTTCCTGTTCCGCCCCGGACTGCCCGTACATATTCGCTTTCCACCGCAATTTTGACCGGGCTCATCCCTTCCTTGTAAAAACTGCCGACCGGTGACATGATGATCATGAATTTGTACGTTTGCGATGGCGTAACATCCAGATTCGCTTCAGTTGAAATGATAAATGGCCGTATATATAATGACATGCCTTCCTGATTGGGAATCCAGTCGCGGTCAATGGAAACAAGCTTTTTCAATGCTTCAAGCGCAAGCTCTTCGTCCACCTCGGGAATACACATACGAATACTTGACCTGTTCAGCCTTTTGATATTTTCATCAGGCCTGAAAAGAAAAACTTCCTCATTTTCTGAAATATAAGCTTTTAGGCCTTCGAATATGGTTTGCCCATAATGGAAAATCGTCGCAGCAGGATCCAGTGTAATCGGCTGATATGGAACAATTCTCGGATCATGCCACCCATTTTCCCTCGAATAATCCATGATAAACATATGGTCGGTATAAGTTTTTCCAAATTTCAAGCTGGAAAAAGACGGCTTCTCTTTGCGATTGGCACTAAGTTGGATGTCTATTTGTTTATTCAACACTTGCTCCCCTTCTCTCTCTTAATCTTTTTTTATATTTAAACACTTTACTCACGGATCTGTCCATCGCCGGACACGAAAAACTTGCTGGATGTAAGGGCGTTGAGCCCCATCGGTCCGCGTGCATGCAATTTCTGGGTGCTGATGCCAATTTCCGCTCCATAACCAAACTCAAACCCGTCGGTGAATCTTGTGGAAACATTATGATAGACAGTTGATGCATCGACTTCTGTCTGGAATTTCCGTGCATTTTCTCCATTCGCGGTCACAATGGCTTCGGAGTGCTTTGTTCCATATTCATTGATATGCTGAATGGCTTCGTCAACGTCTTTTACGACTTTTACACTTACAGCCAGACCAAGATATTCGGCTCCCCAATCATCCTCGCCGGCTTCTTTAGCCTTAGGGAAAACATCGCAAACTGCCTCGTTCCCATGGATTACCACATTGTTTTGATCAAGCTTTTCGAGCAATTCTTTTCCGTATTTTTCGAACCAATCTGATTGTACGAGAATCGTTTCAATGGCATTGCAGACAGATGGACGCTGCAGCTTGGCATTCAGCACGATGTTTTCAGCCATTTCTTGATCTGCAAATTGATCAACGTAGACATGGCAGTTTCCGGCTCCGGTTTCGATAACCGGCACAGTCGATTCGCGGATGACCGTTTCAATGAGCTGTTTACCTCCACGCGGAATCAGTACATCCAAATAATCGTTCAATTGGAAAAGTTCCTTGGCCGTTTCCCTGCTGGTATCTTCTATGAGTTGTACAGCATCTGCCGGAACCGTACTTTTTTCCAGCGCTTCATGAATTGATCGGACGAGGGCCAAATTGGAATATTTAGCTGAAGAGCTTCCTCTTAATATAACCGCATTTCCGGTTTTTAACGAAAGGGTGGCTGCATCAATCGTCACATTAGGCCTTGCTTCATAAATCATGCCGACCACGCCGATCGGCACCCTTTTTTTCACGATCGTCATGCCATTTTCTTTTTCAATGGTCTCCAATGTTTCACCTATCGGATCTTTCAAGTCTATTAAAAGTTTAATGGCATGTGCCATATCTTCAATACGTTTTTCGTTGAGCATGATCCGGTCCAGGATTGCCTCAGTCAGCCCTCTTTCTTTTCCCGCCTGCAAATCTTTCTCATTCTCTTGAAGAATGTAATCTTTACCCTTCAATAACTGTTCGGAAATCAAGTCAAGCGCCTTGTTTTTTTCTCCTGTTGAACGGTTGACGAGTACCCTGCTTGCTTTTAATGCCGCTTTTCCTTTAGCTTCCACTTCACTTACTGGGGCTTTTTCTTTCAGTTCCATAAGTTTTCCTCTCCTGTTCATTCGTATTGCTTTATTGATCAGACCTTGACCCATCTATTGCGATGGATGACTTCAAGAGTCGGGATCAACATGTATCTCTTTTCATCATCGTTTCTTTTATCAATCAAATCCCTAAGTTCCTGGGATGAATATGTGACTTCTCCTCTTCCCAACAGTCCGTTTACACCGTAAACTTCAACAACATCACCTTTTTGGAAATTCCCTTTTACCTTGAAGACACCGGCGGGAAGCAAGCTTTTGCCTCTATAAAGAATCGCTTCCTCCGCTCCCTGGTCAACATATACTTTTCCTGATGTTTCGGAATGGAAGGCAATCCATTGCCTGTTTGTATTTATGGGATCAAGGGTGCCGTTCGCGATGTATGTGCCGTCCCCGTTTCCGCGTATGATTTCAAGCAGCTTATCCTTGCCGGTTCCTTTACCGATGAAGACCGGAACACCAAGGGAGACGGCCGTTTTTGCCGCCAACAATTTGGATTTCATGCCGCCTGTTCCAACTTTCGAGCCTGACTCATCGGCAGATTTCAGCAAATCCTTTGTGATATCCTCCAAATAATCAAACTTCTTCGCATCAGGATTCGTCCTCGGATTGGAATCATATAAACCATTAATATCCGTTAAGATGATCAGCATGTCGGCGTGTATAAATCCGCTGACGAGGGCAGAGAGCATGTCATTGTCGCCAAATGTCAATTCATCGACTGCAACGGTATCATTTTCGTTGATAATCGGCAAAAGTCCGCGGTCCAAAAGCTCGCCGATAGTTGCAAACGCATTTCTATAGCGGGATCTGTCTGAAAAATCACCGCGTGTGAGCAAAATTTGTGCTGGAACAATGTTAAATTCACTCAATTTTTCAGTATAAGACTGGACGAGCAGGCTTTGGCCGACTGCCGCGGCTGCCTGTCTTCCTTTTACCGTTACAGGGCGGGCGGGGTATCCCAGGCTTCTGAAGCCGGCGGCTACAGCACCTGAAGAAACAAGAATCACTTCATGATTGGCGTCTTTTAGAGCTGCCAATGCATGAACGTGATCAGCAAACCTATCCTGATCGATTTCCCCTCTGTCATTCGTCAGGGAACTGCTTCCGATTTTGACAACGATCCTTTTTTTTCTCATCGGTCTATCTCCTATTACAATAATCATTCTTAGAAAATAAAATAGCTCTCCCATCCTCATATAAAGGACGAAAGAGCTCTGCTTCCGCGGTACCACCATTATTGGGTGCCTCAGCACCCCACTTTGCCTGATAACGCCAGGAAACGCCCATGTTTTTTGCACGGGACTCAGAAGGCAGGTTCAACGGCTTTCCAGTGGCGAAATCTCTCAGCTTGTAAATTTCGCTCTCTTGTCACGGACTCATCCGTTTACTAGTCCTTCGTCTGCGTTCATCGTTCGTAATTTGATTTAATTATGCTTAAAAAAAGCAGGTTTGTCAAGATGCTGACAATAGATCCTGTGCATAATAAGAAAAGCGCAAGCGCCTTGCCCATCGACGTACAGACTGGAGTGCCTCCGACGAGATAAAGAAAACACGGCGAGGAACGAGCCGATGTTGACTTATCGTAGGAGGAGGTGCGAAGTCTGCTAATCGATAGGCGCTGAAGCTGGACAAAGAAAAAGCAACGTCCAAAAGGAAGTTGCCCCAAGATCTGTATCCAAACGGAAGACTACCACCAAAGGAACGGAAAAAACGGATAGAACCCGATAAATACAGGGTTACCGCCCCCTGCACCACCTACATAGGAGGCACCCATTATAATTTAATAAAATAAACAGCACAACAATTAAAGCAAACCCACTCTTCCTGCTGCCTTTTCCACCATGACCCTTTCACTCATTCTTCAAATTATGTAGTATATTTAATCGTGATTGTCCATGTATTTCGGGTGCCACAAATTTTATTCATAGAGCCTGGAATATTTATGTTTAAGTGCTTTTCGTTGACTATTTTATAGGAGTTTTTTAAGCCTTTCCCGCATATCTTCTGCAAGTCCTTCCATAGCTATTACTCTTTCAATCTCTTTCATATTTTTTCGGTCATGAAAAAATAAGTGATGCAACCCGTTGATGGAAATAGTGTCTTGAGGGCGGTCGATCAATGTGATGGCCGAACTTTCCTCCACCAAGCCCTCTTCCAACACCCGGGCAAAATAGCCGGTTTTTCCTGTTTGGATAAATTGTTCGAAAAAGCCTCTGATCCGGTTGGCAATATCAACTTTTGCACATGGTATCCTGCTTTGGGTGATTTGAACCTTTGCATCGCCTATTTGGTATATGTCGCCAACATATACACTATCTTCAGTATGGTCGGCGACGGTGATATTCTCACCGAAAGCTGGTATGTTCAGCTCTGTGCCGGAGAGGGCGTTCCACTCCGCATAATGTTCAAAAGGGTAAAAACAGACGGCCCTATCATCGCCTCCATGGCTGTCATGATCTGCCACGTCATCATTTTCAAAGCCTGTTTTATAGAGGTATGCCGAAGAAACCGGCTTTTTTCTTATGCCGGAATTGATTACCCGTCCAAATGGGTTTCCGATCAGCTGCGGCCGGCCTACATTCAATGATTTTATAATGGTATGATTCTCCCCTCGTGTTTTTTTATCGTTGTTGAAACGCTACTTTTACACCAAGCCAAATATAGATCAACCCTGCAACTTTTCCGCTCCACTGTCCAATATTGGCAGTACGCTTCATCAAACGGCCGATAGGGCGAATGCTGATGGCTATCATGGAAGTGTAAAGACAGCTCATGATTACAAAAATCAAACCCAGTAATAGGAACTGAACAATGGCAGGCCCCTTTTCAGGATGGATAAACTGAGGAAGGAAAGCCAAAAGAAAATAGCCGGTTTTGGATTCAATACTTCCGCCAATTCACGACCTTATATAACTAATATTATACCATCGTTTTTCTGTAAAAAGTGGAGCGGCCGGGAATTTTAAAACCGTTTATTCATAAGCTGATAATATGACCAAGTCATAATACCAAAAAACTGCAATAGGACCAGATGTTAATAACTGATGTTAAGACAAGTGCCTCCGGTGTCGTCATATAACCAATACCAGCGGCAAAGCCGATTGCAACAGGTTAACCCAATATTAGTATTGGCAGCTATTCACCTGGAAATTATATCAATATACCATCGAAGTTATCACACCATAAAAAAAGAACTTGCAACGCAAAACAACTAATTTTTCAGCATTTCACAACTTTATCATAAAGAAGCTAACAATTTGACACATAATAACGTTCAGCAAGGGCAATATAGGGTATGATAAATTTAGGGGTGTTTAAATGATGTATAAAAAACATGAACGGATCTTGGTAGGACTTGCATTTGGCGCAGCAGCCATTATGCTTTTATCCATTCTTGGACGGATTTTTGGCAGTTGATGAAAGGGTGAAAGTTGTATGTTTAACGGAGATTCCTTGTTTTACAGCCGGCTGTTGACGGAACTGACCCTCTCTTTCCATATCATATATGCCACAATCGGAGTCGGCGTTCCGCTGATGATCATGATTGCACAGTGGGTCGGCATCAGGAAGAATGACGAGCACTATATTTTATTGGCGAGACGGTGGACCCGCGGCTTCGTCATTACCGTTGCAGTCGGGGTTGTAACCGGAACAGCCATCGGATTGCAGCTCTCGCTTTTATGGCCTAATTTTATGGAATTGGCGGGAAATGTCATAGCTTTGCCGCTTTTCATGGAGACTTTCGCTTTCTTTTTCGAAGCGATTTTTCTGGGAATTTATTTATACACATGGGACCGGTTCAAGGATCAGCGCAAACACCTTATGCTTCTGATACCGGTTGCGGCAGGAGCGGCCTTCTCGGCTGTTTTTATTACAATCGTCAATGCTTTTATGAATGCACCGCAAGGCTTCGACATTGTGAATGGGGAGCTCGTGAATATCAACCCGCTTATTGCCATGTTCAATCCGGCCATGCCTACAAAAGTGGCACACGTCGTTGCCAGTGCATTTATGACTTCCGCTTTTGTTTTGGCTTCCATTGCCGGTTTCAGGCTTTTAAAAGGATCAGATCATATTTACCATAAAAAAGCTTTGTATTTGACCATGAAAATTGGCCTCATTTTCTCCATCGCCACAGCGGTAATCGGAGATTTTTCAGGAAAATACCTGGCGGATTACCAGCCGGAAAAGCTTGCGGCTGCTGAATGGCATTTTGAAACATCCGGAGATGCACCGCTCGTGCTATTTGGAAAACTGGATAATGGAGAAGTAAAATATGCCATTGAAATTCCAAAGGCTCTCAGTATTTTGGCATACAGCGATCCATCAGCGGAGGTTATCGGGCTGGATCAGTTTAAAGAGGATGAAATTCCTCCTCTATATATCCACTATCTCTTTGATATCATGGTATCCATTGGCGTATGGATGACTTTATTGTCACTAGTGTTTTGGCTGGGGTCAAAAAGAAGCTGGGCCTTAATTCAAACAAAATGGTTTCGCTGGCTGATTGTTCTCGGCGGCCCGTTATCCATCCTGGCTATCGAGATGGGATGGTGGCTGGCGGAAGTCGGGAGGCAGCCTTGGGTCCTTCGCGGGCTGATGAAGACATCAGATGCTGCAACATCAAGCAATCACGTTGATACCATGCTCATTCTGTTTGCCGGGTTGTATATCATTCTTGCCATCGGAAGTGTCGTTGTATTAAGCAGGATGTTCCGGAACAACCCTGTTGAACGCGAGCTTGAAGAGCGTCATGCGGAAAAAGGCGGTGTCGTTCGATGAATTTGGAAATATTGGGAATCATGGTGTTATGGACATTTTTATTTGGCTACGTCATTGTCGCTTCCGTTGACTTTGGCGCAGGATTTTTTAACGCATACAGTTTGTATGCCGGCAAGCAGCACATTTTGACGAACATCATTCAGCGTTATCTGTCCCCTGTTTGGGAAGTAACGAATGTTTTTCTTGTATTCTTTTTCGTAGGAATCGTCGGGTTTTTTCCAAAAACGGCATTTTATTATGGAACCATTCTCCTTGTCCCTGTCAGCATTGCTATTTTGCTATTAGCCATCCGGGGATCCTACTATGCTTTTGAAACTTACGGATCAAGGGGCCATAAGGGATATTCGTTCATGTACGGCCTGTCAGGGCTGTTCCTTCCTGCCTCTTTATCGATTGTTCTGACGATTTCAGAGGGCGGATTCGTTTTTATCGAGAACGGAAAGCCGGTGCTGGATTACTGGGCGCTGTTTACCACCCCCCTTACGTGGAGCATTGTGGTATTGAGTATTGCGGCCGTACTATATATATCCGCTGTTTTCCTGACTTGGTACGCCCACAAGGCAAAGGATAAAGATGCTGCAGAATTAATGCGGAAATACGCGCTCACCTGGTCCCTCCCGCTGATCATCACGGCTTCAGGGATCATTGTTGAACTTCGTGCCCATAATCCGGAACACTTTGCTAATTTGCTGAATCTGTGGTGGATGTTTGTTTTATCATTCCTTTTATTTATCGGCACTGTTTGGCTTATATGGAAAAGAAAACATTACGGAAGAGCATTCGGATTGTTGGCGGGACAGTTTGCCCTTGCGTTTTTCGCATACGGCATCTCCCACTACCCCTATTTGCTTTATCCGCATTTGACGATCTATGACAGTTTTACAAACGAAGCCATGGCCATATCCCTGATCGTCGCCTTTATTGCGGGACTGGGATTATTGATCCCCTCTCTTTATTTACTGTTGCGGCTGTTTCTTTTCAATAAAGATTATGTCACAGGAAAATCGGATCCATATTAAGAAAGGGAGATTTCATATGCATAATTTCTTCGTTTTTTACGCCCCTTTTATCGTCCTGGGAGTTTCAGTCGCGATTGCATTTTGGGCAGCTCCAAAAGACCGGGCGGTTACAAAAAAATAATCTTTATAAAAATCCGGAATCCAGAACGAGAGTTCCGGATTTTTTAGGTTGGCGAACGATGAGCAATAAGGTTGCAAGAAATCATGAGCTGTTGACAAAAATAAAAAACAAACAAGCACCACTTCTATGCTTGTTTGCTCCTAACCATCAAAACGTTGTATAGACATTTTCGCATTCCTCGCCGGTCGGCTCATAAAAGCAGTGCAGTTTATACCTGCCGACAAACGGCTGATCGTACCATGTGGCGGGACAATCTCCCGGCGGCCTGAAATACCACAGGCTGTATTTGGCGGGACAAACTCTTTCTCCTTGCACCGTCCGTCTCGCCAGCCTTCTTTCGGTTTCCCTTGCCCTTTGATAAAAATAACCATGGGTCACGGCTTCAAATGCATGCGGCTGGTAAACCATCTGCGGGATGGTTCGGAGACCGGCAAAATCGGAGCAGTTTGCCCTGATTCTATTGATCCCTACGTTGCCAACCATCAGCATACCCTGTGTCCCTTCTCCCTCCGCTTCAGCCCGCAGCAGCCTTGCCAACAAGTCAATATCAGATGTCCTCGCTTTTACAACAGCCATACTGCCACCTCCATGTATCCTACACATTTATTCTATTGCATGGCTGGGAAATTGTTTACTGAAGGCAAAGACTTAGAAATCAGTTTTCAAAGTGGAGGCGGGCCCTCGCTGTAATTTCCTCCGGAACCTTGTAAGTAAGAGACTCCTGATGCAGCGCCTGAAAAAAGTTAATATCACTTGTATCTAGCGCTCCTATAACCAGCCGTGGGATCAGCCGGACGTGAACAGGCTCTTTCTCTTCCGGGTCCACTGACAAAATGAAATTGAAACTTGCAAAACCCTGTTCCGTAAGAGAGGCAAAAATACTTTGAAGACCTTTTGCAAAATGCTTCCAATCCGTTTCCTGAATATCCTTAATTGAAAAAGCATGATTGAAAATTCCAATATAATCATTGTGGCTTTTTGGTGCAAATGCATGCAGCCAGGATACCGTCCCTGTGTCCGCAATCCATCTTTCCCCAAGGGATTTTTCAGTTTCATAAAGGGCCGCAAAATATTTTGTTCCTGTTTCCATCTCAAACTGTCTTGCTTTTTTATATACCGCTGTTTGGTAATTCGTACCGCTGTCTGAAACAATAATATGTAGATGAGGATGGATGATGCTCCCTCCTGAAAGAGGCAAATAATTCCAGTTAATGGAGGAAAACTTAGCGTGTGTATCCGTAATATTCACCTTATGAATGTACTTTTGCGCTGCCTTAAAAGCGTTTACAATCAATTCAGGTGTAAATTCACTTAAACGGACATAATGGTCTCCGGAGAAAACAGCTACACCATTATGCTTGCTGTAAGGAAAAAGATTAGGGAACACAACTGCCCCACCTTCGGTGATTCGGCCTTCCTCAGCAATCATATTTGGAAAAACAGGCGTCATTGTATCAATATTTTCCGGACAAAATGGACAATTCGCCCCTTTCGTTTTATCCGCCTCTTCCGTATAATCCGGGGGAGTAATCGCAAGGCCCGCATCATATACAAGCCTGGATGTCTCCCCTGTCAGCGGATCTAAGCGAACCTCTGTTTCGCGTTCGATTTTCTTACCTTTCGAATCATAAAAAGTAAATAATTCCGTTTTTTTCCTGAACTTGATGGCCAATTTAACCCCTCCTCTTACTTATCAATATATCATTTCTTTATATGAAAGTCTGTTTATTCTATAGTAAGCTGTGTAGACCATCGCCTTCCTTTATATGTTCTTTAAAAAATCCTTGTAATCAAGCCTCGAATAAATTAGGGGGTGATTCGAAATTGGAAAGAGGGGTGGCTTCGATCAAAAAGAAGCAACAAAAACGAATTGTATATAAACTTGGAATAGGGCTGTTGATCCTCTCTCTTTTAGTTTACCTGATTCCAGTTATCACGCCATTTACACCACTTCCAACTAAGATAAAGGCAGCTATCATTACAGGAAGTATAATCATTGCGGAAATCATGTTCTGGATAGGTGCTTTACTTGTTGGAAAAGAAGCAGCAGCCAAATTTAAAAGCTACCTAAATCCAAAGAATTGGCGAAAAAAAGGTGAGGGGCAAAAGGATGAAAAATAAAAATATAGCAGAGCAGATTAATCAAACGATTGAGGACATATGGATCATACAAAAATATTATGCGAATTTGTCACCTATTGAATTGGTAAACATGTAATCATTACTTCAAAGGCTGCGGGAATTGTGAGGCATCAGCCAAATAAGAAAGGACATTACGCATTCATCATGTGAATTTGTAATGCCCTTTACTTTAAATTAAAGTAAGCATAAAATTTTACCGAATACTCTCTTCAAACAGGGGGTTCGTAGTGTCCAGCTCCAGCGCCCAGCGACTAGCGAACTTCACACTCCTTTCCTCGAAAAAGCTTCGCTTTTTCTGCGTGGATGTTTATTCGAGGAAGTAGGCTCAGAGCACTACGATAAGTCAACATCGGCTCCGAGTGCCATCTGCTCGAGGTCATAAGCCAATCGCTGCTGAAGGCAAACTACGCCTTCTTCAGCGCTCGTCTAGCTTTGCGCCGATAAGCAGGCACTCTCCGCCTTTCCTTATCCTTTATCTCATTGCGGAGTGCTCCAGTTTGTACGTCGCTAAACGGGCGCTTGCGCTTTTCTTATTTCCGTGCGATTTCTGTTAAAGCTCATTCGGGACCGGGACATCCACTTTCACTTTCCGGTCCTGCTCATAAGGAGTTTCCTGATAAACGTAATAATTCAGCCAGTTGGAAAATAGGAGATGGCTGTGCGACCGCCATTTGTTTAGCGGCTGCTCGTTCAAATCATTATTCGGAAAATAGTTTTCCGGCATTTGAATATCCAGCCCTTTTTTCAGATCCCGCTCGTATTCGATAGCCAGTGTGTCCGTATCATACTCCAGATGGCCTGTAACCATGATATGCTTCTCGTCTTCAGACATAATCATAAATGGTCCGGCTTCCCCTTCAGATAAAAGCTTCAGTTCGGGATGCTCCATAATTTTTTCCCGGCTGACGCTCGTGTACCGTGAATGCGGGGCAAAATATACTTCATCAAAGCCCCGGACAAGTTTAACAGTCTGGTCGGCAATAGTGTGCTTATATATACCGGAGCATTTGGATGGAAGCTCAAACTTGCCTATTCCGTAATGATGGTACAATGCAGCCTGGGCGCCCCAGCAAATGTGCATAACTGAAGTGACGTGATCTTTGGACCAGTCCATGATTTCCTTCAGTTCGTCCCAGTAATTGACCTTTTCAAAAGGGAGATGTTCAATCGGTGCTCCCGTAATGATCATGCCGTCAAAATAATACTTTTTCACGGATGAGAATGTTTTGTAAAATTGCTCCAGGTGCCATTTGCTTACATTTTTGGAATGATGGGTTTCCATATGCAAAAATGTAATATTCACCTGTAAAGGCGTATTTCCAAGGAGTCTCAGCAATTGCACTTCCGTCTTTTCTTTTTCAGGCATCAAATTTAAAATTAATATATTCAATGGACGGATATCTTGCGTGCTTGCTCTTTCTTCATCCATTACAAATATCTTTTCTTTTTCGAGAACTTCCCGCGCCGGCATTTGTTTAGGAATGTTAATTGGCAATGAAATCCCTCCTGCTTGAAAAAGCTAATAACACCTATTATAAGCGGGAAGCCACATTTCATCAACGGCTAATATTAATTTTTTGATTTTTTCATAAAGAAAAGTGCAAGCGCCTTGCCCATCGACGTACAGACTGGAGTGCCTCCGACGAGATAAAGGA